>DASQLQ010000092.1:0-13425 GCA_035629935.1 Actinomycetota bacterium | reverse complement strand
AGCACTACTTTTCCTGGCTCAGGAGGGCGAGCACGCGGAGGAAGCGTCGGGTCTTGCACTCGTGCTGCCTGACACGGCCGAGCTCATCTGGGGAACCGTCTGCTTCATCGTCGTGCTCGGGTTCCTGAGCAAGGTTGCGTTTCCGAAGATCAAGCAGACGCTGGAAGCCCGCGAGCAGCAGATCCAGGGCGACCTCGAGTCGGCCGAGTCGGCGAAGGCCGAGGCGGACAAGGTCCTCGAGGACTACAAGAAGCAAGTTGCAGACGCTAAGAGCGAGGCGAATCGCATCATCGAAGAGGGTCGCCAGTCTGCCGAGACCGTCCGCAAGGAACTGGTCGCCAAGGCCGAGAAGGAAGCGCAGCAGATCGTCGAGCGCGCACAGGAGCAGTTGGCCAACGAGCGCAACCGCACCGTGCAGGAGCTTCAGGGACAGATCGCCGACCTGTCGATCGAGCTGGCCGAGAAGGTCGTCGGCCGCAGCATCGACGCTTCATCTCACAAAGAGATGGTCGACGCCTACATCAAAGAGGTCGCGGGGATGAGTAACGGAGGTGCCAGCAACTGATGGTGTCCGACGAGCTCATCACCGGTTACGCACAAGCCCTGTTCCGGGTCGTTAAGGCCGAGGGCGAGATCGATCGCGTCGAGGACGAGCTCTTCCGTTTCGGCAAAGTGCTCGAGTCCAACCACGAGCTCAAGCAGGTTCTGGCCGACCAAGGCGTCGACAAGGCTCAGCGCAACAAGGTCCTCGACGAACTGCTTGCCGACAAGGTGTCACCGCACACGCTCGGCCTTCTCTCATTCGTGGTCGAGCAGGGTCGTGCCCGCTACCTGCCGGAAATCCTCGAGGAGCTCACGAGGCTCGCGGCCGAAGCTCGTAACTCGGTCGTTGCAGAGGTCAGGTCGGCGGTGCCTCTCGATGAGACGCAGCAGAAGCAGCTCACCGAGGCGCTGTCGAAGGCCACCGGCAAGAACGTCGAGGTCAAAGTCATCGTCGATCCGTCGGTCATCGGCGGGATCGTCGCCACCGTCGGGGACACGGTCATCGACGGATCCGTCAAGAAGAAGCTCGCAGCACTCAAGTCGCAAGTCGGCGGACGCCGGTAAAGCCACAAGGGAGAATCAATGACTGAACTAAGGATCGATCCGAAGGAGATCTCTTCGGTTCTCCGCCAGTACGTCACCGATTTCAAGACTTCGGTTGAACGTGAGGAAGTCGGTTACGTGCGGGAGGTAGGTGACGGTATCGCTCGCATCTCGGGGCTTCCTGGTGTGATGGCGAACGAGATGCTCGAGTTCCCCGGCGGAACCATCGGCCTCGCCATGAACCTCGAAGAGGACGAGATCGGCGCCGTCGTTCTCGGCGAAGACAGCCACATCGAAGAGGGGGCCGCGGTCAAGCAGACCGGCAAGATCCTCTCGATCCCCGTCGGCGACGGGATGTTGGGGCGCGTCATCAACGCACTGGGCGAGCCGATCGACGGCAAGGGCGCCATCAAGTCAGAAGGCACCCGTGCTCTGGAGGTCCAGGCCCCCGGTGTGACCGACCGCCAACCGGTAGGTGAGCCTCTCCAGACCGGTATCAAGGCCATCGACGGCATGACCCCGATCGGCCGTGGTCAGCGACAGCTGATCATCGGCGACCGTCAGACCGGAAAGACGGCCATCGCCATCGACGCGATCATCAACCAGCGCCAGCTCTGGGGCACCGACGAAGCCGTTAAGTGCATCTACGTCGCCGTCGGACAGAAAGCTTCGACGGTTGCGGAGGTGGTCGGCGCACTCGAAGAAGCCGACGCCATGGAGTACACGGTTGTCGTCAACTCGCCGGCGTCCGATCCGGCCCCCTTCCAGTACCTCGCCCCGTATGCAGGTTGCGCACTGGGCCAGCACTGGATGGAGAACGGCCAGCACGCGCTGATCGTTTACGACGACCTCTCCAAGCAGGCCATCGCCTATCGGCAGCTGTCGCTGCTCCTGCGTCGTCCTCCGGGCCGTGAGGCTTACCCGGGCGACGTCTTCTACCTGCACTCCCGTTTGCTCGAGCGTGCAGCCAAGCTGTCGGACGAGCGCGGCGCCGGATCGATGACGGCGCTCCCGATCATCGAGACGAAGGGTGGAGACGTTTCCGCCTACATCCCGACGAACGTGATCTCGATCACCGACGGCCAGATCTTCCTCGAGTCGGACCTGTTCTTCTCGGGTGTCCGCCCGGCCATCAACGTCGGTATCTCGGTCTCCCGAGTCGGCGGTAACGCTCAGACCAAGGCGATGAAGTCCGTCGCCGGTCGTTTGCGTCTCGACCTCGCCCAGTACCGCGAGCTCGAAGCGTTCGCCGAGTTCGGTTCGGACCTCGACAAGGCGTCGCAGGCACAGCTGGACAGAGGTGCCCGCATCGTCGAGATCCTCAAGCAGCCTCAGTACACGCCGTTCCCGGTCGAGGACCAGATCATGTCGATCTGGGCGGCGACGAACGGCTACCTCGACGACATCCCCTTGGAGAAAGTTGGCGAGTTCGAGCGCGACATGCTCGAGCACCTTCGTTCGCGCCACAGTGGTCTCGGCGAGAAGATCCGCGAGAGCGGCAAGCTCGAGGACGACACCATCGAGGCACTCGGAAAGGCGGTCGACGAGTTCAAGTCGTCTTTCACCGACAAGGTGGACACCGTCGAGACCGTCGCGGCCAAAGAGGGCGTCCCCGAACCAACCGACGCCCCGGCTGCAGAAGCCGGCGACGCTGGTTCTAACGAGCCGCAGGACGAAGAGGGATCGGGAGACAAATAGATGGGTGGGCAGCTCCGGGCGGTAAAACGGCGGATCGGGTCGGTCAAGTCGACCCAGAAGATCACGCGCGCCATGGAGCTGATCGCTTCCTCACGCATCATCAAGGCACAGCGTCGGGTCCAGGCGGCTCGTCCCTACGCCGAAACCATGCGACAGCTGATGGGCTCGGTCGCCAGGAACGCAACGAACATCGACCACCCTCTGCTGAAAGACCGCGAGAAGGGCGGGACCGTCGGCTACATCGTCATCACCGCCGATCGTGGTCTGGCGGGTGCTTACAACTCGAACGTCATCCGAGCGGCCGAGCGCGACATGCAGGACGCCGGGAGCAACAAGTTGTTCGTGTCCGGCAAGAAGGGACTTAGCTACTTCAAGTTCCGGGGATACGACATCGCCGACTCTTGGCAGGGTTACTCGGACCAGCCGCGTATCGAGAACGCCCGGGATGTGGCGAAGGGTGCCGCTCAGGCCTTCATCGACGGCGACGTGGATGAGGTCAGGATCGCCTACACGAAGTTCGAATCGGCTCTGACACAGCGGGCAACGGTGCTGAAGCTCTTGCCGGTCCCGAAGGAAGAGTTCGAAGAAGAAGAGACCGAGGAAGACACCGGCCAGAAGGCCAATTACATCTTCGAGCCGGAGCCGGAGGACATCTTGGGCTACCTGCTTCCTCGTTACGTGGAGGGGGCCGTGCTGCAGGGGATGCTCGAAGCGGCAGCCTCGGAGCACGCCGCACGTCGCCGGGCAATGAAGGCGGCGACCGACAACGCGGACGAACTGATCGACAACCTGACGCGTGAGTACAACCAAGCCCGTCAGGCCGAGATCACGACCGAGATCATGGAAGTCATCGGCGGGGCCGAGGCACTTGGCCAAGCCGCCGAAGCCGAGCACTAGGAGGAAAGCGTGGCAGTCATCGAAGAAAGCACCAGCGAGAAGAAGGGCACGAAGGCCGAAGGCCGGATCCTCACGATCACCGGTCCGGTCATCGAGGTCGAGTTCCCCCCCGACGCTCTTCCCGAGTTGGACTTCGCGTTGACGGTCGAGCGCACGATGGAGGGCAAGACCGACACCATCACCGCAGAGGTCAGCCAGCACATCGGCCACAACACAGTCAAGGCCATCTGCATGAAGCAGACCGATGGTCTCGTGCGAGGCGCCGTGGTCACGAACACCGGGGCACCCATCACCGTTCCGGTCGGGCCGTCCACCCTGGGTCACGTCTACAACGTGCTCGGCGAGCCTGTTGATGGTTCCGAGCTTCCGGCCGACACCAAGCGGTGGCCGATCCATCGCCAGCCACCTCCGTTCGACGAGCTCGAGCCCAAGACCGAGATGTTCGAGACCGGTATCAAGGTCATCGACCTCATCGAGCCTTACGTGCAGGGCGGAAAGATCGGGATGTTCGGCGGTGCCGGCGTCGGCAAGACCGTCGTCATCCAGGAGATGATCTACCGCGTCGCCGAGCAGCATTCCGGTGTCTCCGTGTTCGCCGGCGTCGGCGAGCGTACTCGTGAGGGCACCGACCTCCTGATCGAGATGAAGGAGTCGGGCGTCATCGACAAGACGGCGCTCGTTTACGGCCAGATGGATGAGCCCCCGGGCGTGCGGCTCCGTGTTGCCCTGTCGGCGCTCACGATGGCGGAGTACTTCCGTGACGAGGAGCACCAGGACGTGCTCTTGTTCGTAGACAACATCTTCCGGTTCGTTCAGGCCGGTTCCGAGGTCTCCACGCTCCTCGGTCGTATGCCTTCGGCCGTGGGTTACCAGCCCACGCTGTCGGAAGAGATGGGTGAGCTGCAGGAGCGCATCACCTCGACCAAGGGTCGTTCGATCACTTCTCTGCAAGCCATCTACGTGCCCGCCGACGACATCACCGACCCGGCCCCCCACACGACGTTCGCTCACCTCGACGCCACCACGGTGTTGTCCCGAGCGATCTCCGAGCTGGGCATCTACCCGGCCGTCGACCCGCTCGACTCGACCTCGCGGATCCTGGACCCCCGGTACGTGGGTCAGGAGCACTACGACGTCGCCTTGCAGGTGCAGCGGAGCCTCCAGCGTTATAAGGACCTCCAGGACATCATCGCCATCCTCGGTATCGATGAGTTGTCGGAAGAGGACCGGATCACCGTGCAACGAGCCCGCAAGATCCAGCGCTTCCTTTCCCAGCCGTTCTTCGTTGCCGAGCAGTTCACCGGAATCCCCGGCAAGTACGTGAGCAAGGAAGAGACCGTCGAGAGCTTCAAAGGCCTCGTCGAGGGTGAGTACGACGACCTACCTGAGCAGGCCTTCTACATGGTCGGCGGCATCGAAGAAGCTCAGGCCAAAGCCAAAGAGCTCAACGACTAGCGAGGACTGAGATGGCCGGCAATATGAAGGTGAGCATCGTGACTCCCGAGGAAGCCATGTGGGAGGGCGAAGCCGAGCTCGTGATCGCGCGCTCACCCGAGGGAGAGTTCGGGATCATGCGCGGCCACATCCCCTTCCTTGCCGCTCTCGTTCCCGGCCTGGTCACGATCATCGATGGCAGCTCTCGACAGCAGTACGTGGTGCCCGGCGGCTTCCTCGAGGCGTCGGGCCCGGTCGACGATTACCACGTGATCGTGCTCGCCGACGATGCGGAAGAGGCGGGGGACATCGATGCCGCCGAGGCCATCAAACGGATCGAACAAGCGCAGAAAGAACGCGACGAAGACGTCGATCAGCACGCTGAGGCGAAGATGCGGGCCGCGATGGCCGGACCTGAGCTCGGCCGAGACTAGTGCCGCACAATTACCCCCGTGGGTGACCAGGGGTCTGATCTGAGGAATCGCGTCTTCTGCTCGTACTGCGGTGAAAGTGAACCGCGACGTCAGGGCGTGGCCCCCCTCGGTTGGCAAGAGATGCCAGACGTGAACAACCGCAGGATCGCTCTCTGCCCTCGTTGCGTGCGCCAGAACCTGTGGCTGATCGAAGGCAAACTCGACCTCGATCCCGGTTCCGGGATCTAATCCTTAGCTCGCCAGCGCCTTCGACGCCGCCTCCAGGCGGTGCACCTCGAGATCCTCACGCTGTTTCCGCGCCTTGCTCATCAGTCCGTCCAAATCCGTAGTCGCTAAGCGGGAGTCGTGGTCGGCGACCTCATTGAGCGATCGCCACAGCGAAAGCTTCCCTTCCACGCCCAGAGACAACCCCTCCAGCTCTTCCAGACGACTCAGGTCCGAATAGCCGGTCAATTGCCCGTTCATCTTCAGGCGGCCGAGTTTCTCTCCCGCCCATGCAGCGAGCTGCTTGACCGGATCCTTCGGCGCACCGAGCGTGTCCATCAGTTCCTCCAGCGCCGATTTGTCTCCCTCGATCTCTTCGATCAGTCGCTCGAGGAAGTCACCTAGGGGTGTTCCTTCATTGCTCGAACAACATCGTTTAGCTAACTCGAGGCCGGCCATCGACCCCGCGAGATGATCATTGAGATAGATCTTGAGCAGTTTGTCGTTCATTTCGATGACTCCTAGTCAATCGCTAGACGTTGTTCGACTTGTTTCCTTTAGCTGTTTCGGATAAACAAACCTAGTATTTGGGTAAGTAAACACAGTAAGCACGTTAACCAACAGGTAGTCGAAGAGAAGGGGGCAACATGCCAGACGAGGACAAGAGTCTTGTTGAAAGGGCTAGGGATCTCACTGCAGGTTTGTACGACACTGCTGCTGATGCCGTTTCGCCCGAAAGTGGAGACAGTGGTCCCGTAGCCGCGGTTCGGTCGGCAGCTGCATCCGGAGCCGAGACGGTGGCCGATGTAGCGCGACCTGGGAAGACATCCGCTGCTCGCAAGTCGAGTGGGCGAAGGAAGAGCACCGCTCGCCGCAAGTCGCCGGCTCGCAAGAAGACCACTGGACGTAAGAAGAGCACGGCGCGAAAGAGTCCGGCTCGCAAGAAGTCCACGGCGCGCAAGTCGCCGGCTCGCAAGAAGAGCACGGCTCGCAAGAAGAGCACCGCACGCAAGAAGAGCACCGCACGCAAGAAGAGCACCGCTCGGAAATCGCCGGCTCGCAAGAAGTCGACCGGACGCAAGAAGTCCACGGCGCGCAAGTCGCCGGCTCGTAAGAAGAGCACGGCTCGTAAGAAGAGCACCGGTAGGAAGAAGAGCACCGCTCGGAAGTCGCCGGCTCGCAAAAAGAGCACCGGTAGGAAGAAGAGCACCGCTCGGAAGGCCGCGAGCCGCGGGAAGTCAACGGCACGTAAGACCGCTCGCAAGGCCACGCGAACTGCCCGCAAGACCACTGCGGGTGCGCGTGCCGGAGCCCGAGCCGCGGCACGCGGTTCGAGCCCACGCAAAGCGGCAGGCGCAGCGCGAGGCGCAGCGAAGAGGACGGGTCGCAAGAAGACCACTCGACGTCGCAGCCGTTAAGCGCGAAAGCAAGGCAAAAAGCGGCCCCCTCGGGGGCCGCTTTTCTTTGTCCCGTCTTTTTCCTCCGTACATAGGATGAGGTCGTGAAGGCATACCGGATGCAGGGGCCACGACCGCTCACGGGCAGTGTCCACATCAGCGGGGCGAAGAACTCCGCACTCAAGCTGATGGCTGCTTCTCTACTCGTTCCCGGCGAAGTCACGTTGCAGCGGATCCCCCGGATCAAGGACGTCGAGTTGATGGCAGAGGTCCTCGAGCGCCTGGGCGCACGTGTGTCATTGAACGACTCCACCCTCACGATCGACTCGTCCGGTGAGCTCTCCGAGGAAACGCCTTACGAGCTCGTTACGAAGATGCGTGCCTCGATCCAGGTCCTCGGCCCCCTTCTAGCGCGCCTCGGCCGCGCACGGGTCGCTATGCCCGGGGGTGACGCGATCGGCTCCCGGCCCATCGATCTGCACCTACAGGGACTCGAGCGGATGGGAGCGAAGTTCACGACCGAGCACGGTTACGTCGAAGGAGCGTGCGACCGGCTGCATGGCACCAGCGTGTTGCTCGAGTTCCCCTCCGTCGGTGCAACCGAGAACCTGATCATGGCCGGGGTTGTTGCCGAAGGCGTGACGACGATCGAGAACGCGGCACGCGAACCCGAGATCCAGGATCTAGTCCAGTTTCTGAACAAGTGCGGGGGTCAGATCAACGGCGCCGGGACTCCGTCGGTCACGATCGAGGGCGTGCGCGAGTTGACACCGGCCACGCACGAGATCATCCCGGACCGCATCGAGGCCGGCACGTACGCGATCGGAGCGGCTGCTACCAAGGGAGAGGTTCGACTCCTCGACATGCGCCCCGATCACATCGAGCTCGCACTTCTGAAGTTGGAGGAGGCGGGGGCCGAGGTGATGAGAGGCGACGGAGAGGTCAGGATCGCGATGTCATCCAGGGGCGCAGCGCTCGATCTAGTCACCCTTCCGCACCCGGGCTTCCCAACCGACCTACAGCCGCCGATGATGGTGCTTCTGTCGCAGGCGCAGGGCTCGTCGATCCTCACCGAGAACGTCTTCGAAGCGCGCTTCCTATTCGTCGACGAGCTCAATCGCATGGGTTCCCACATCCGGGTCGAGGGTCATCATGCGGTCATCAGAGGCGTGGAACGGCTTTCCGGGGCCCCCGTGCAAGCTCCGGACATCCGCGCAGGCGCCGCCCTAGTCATGGGGGGACTCTGCGCCGAGGGCGAGACTGTCGTGCATGACCCGGGGCACATCGCTCGGGGATATGAGGATTTCGTGGCGAAGCTCAACGGGCTCGGCGCGGAGATCTCGTTAGAAGATTGAGGTTCACCCGCCGCGCCGCGGCTTGTTGTGTTGCCCTGACGCTGGCACTCAGCCCGGTAACGATCGGTGCGAAACCGCGCAAGCTTGGGGCCGTCGTCGGCCCCGTCCGTCTGGTGCCTACGGGAACCACTCCGATCGGTGTCCAAACTCTGCAGAGTTACTTCGGAGCGATCGAACTCGGGATTGCCTCAGATGGGATCGTGGTGTCCAACCGCCTCACGCTCGAGCGCTATCTGCTGGGACTGAACGAGGTTCCTACCGATTGGCCGCGCGAGGCACTTCGGGCCCAGGCCGTCGCCGCACGAACGTATGCGTTGTGGACCCTGCAAGAGCCTCGCGGCGGCCTCGCGAGCGTCTACGGGTTCGATATCTGCGCAACTATCCAGTGTCAGGTGTTCTCGGGGGCTGATGTGGTGACCGGCGGGGGAGAACGGTGGGCCGAGGCAGTCTCGAGCACTGAAGGGTTGGCCGTTCTATACGACGACCGTCCGATCCTGGCTCGCTATCACTCCACGTCCGGAGGCACGACCTTCGATAACGAAGATGCCTTCGAGGGCGAGCCCGCCTATCCCTATTTGAAGGCGGTGACGAGCACCACCGAGGGGGCCTCCTCTGTCTACCGCTGGCGCGTCGACTTCACCGTGCAACGCCTGCAGGCGATGCTCGAAAGATATGGGGCGTGGTCGGGGCCGATCCGGAGAGTACAGACGGTCGACTCGGCGACGGGGTCTCCGTATCCCGACGTCGTTGTGTCCGGGCGGGGGTCAAGGAAGCGGATGGTTGCCGACGATCTGCGAAATGCTGTGCGCGAGACCGCACCTGCCCTCTACCCGAGTCTGTATCCGTCATTCGCTCCAACCTCCAGCGGTCGCTTGCCGGAGACGTTGCCGTCCGAGCGATTCGTCATCCGCACGCGCGGCAAACGTGTGTTGGTCTTTGGGCGCGGGTGGGGGCATGGGGTGGGGATGTCGCAATGGGGCGCGCACGGGCTCGCCGAGCAAGGCGTTTCCTTCGACGAGATCCTTAGGCACTACTACACGGGGGTTTCGATCGGTCGCGTGCCGTCGGACATCCCGATCGAGGTCGGCCTCGCCTATGCACGACAAGAGGTTGTTGCAACCGGAGCTTTCTCGATCGTTGATGGGACCGGCAAGACGATCGTGAAGAACGCAGTTGGAACGTGGACGTTCGTGAATGCCGGCGAGGGTGCGATCTCAGTCGATCCCCCGCAGGGTTTCGGGTTGCCGCTGGAGGTAGGGATAGTCGACGCGCCGAAACGGGTGGACGTCGGCGAGCCGGCGTTCCTCACGATCGCGTTATCTCGGCCCGCAGAGGTTCGGGCCGAAACCGTCGGTCTCCCCGAACGTTTCCCCAAGACTCGAGTGAAGGAAGCCGGCAAGAGACGAGTGACCTGGCTCGCACCGGTCGAACCGGGCCGGTACAAGGTCCGGATCCGAGTTGCCGTCGGCGAAACCACCCGGCTGAGCAAACCGGTCGCGATCGAAGTGAACGAAGAAACCTCCCTTGTCGAAAAGGACCCTGCTTCGTCGCCCACTGAGGGGGAGGGCCCTATGTGGCCCCCCTGGCTGATCGCCGTGGTGATCGTCGCGGCGATCCTTCTGGGGGCGTTCGTCCTGTCGTTAACCGGGCGAAACGACACCGGGTTTGGGAATCGTGAAAGGTAGAATGGTCCTCAGATGAGTCCCGCGACGACGGTAGAAGACCAGGTCAGAGAGGCTCTCGAGCTCATCCGTCCGGCGATCCAGATGGACGGAGGGGACATCCAGCTTCTCGGCGTCGAGAAGGGCACCGTGACCGTGCGTTTCTTCGGAACGTGCGAGTCGTGCCCCATCTCTCCCGTGACCCTCAAGCAGGGGGTCGAACGCATCCTGCGCGAGCGTGTGCCCGGGATCACCGAGGTCGTCGCCCTCGAGGCGTAACGCTGACAGACAGCAAGAAGCTCGTCGCCGATGCACTCCAAGGCAACCGCCTTGCAATTGCGCGTCTGATCTCTCTCGTCGAGGACGGGGGGCCGGAGCTCGCCGGAGTGATGGAGTCGCTCTACCCCCACACCGGCTCGTCCTATTCCTTAGGGATCACCGGTGCTCCCGGTGCCGGCAAGTCGACGCTTACCGAGAAGCTCATCGCCCGCGCTCGTAAGGATGGCCACAAGGTCGGGGTTCTTGCTATCGATCCATCGAGCCCCTTCTCCGGTGGCGCTTTATTGGGGGACCGGGTGCGTATGCAGTCCCATGCCACGGATCCCGAGGTGTTCATCCGTTCGATGGCAACGCGCGGTCATCTCGGAGGTATCTCGCTGGCAACGCCAGAGGCCCGGCGCGTTCTCGAGGCCGCGGGCAAGGACATCGTTGTTATCGAGACCGTTGGTGTCGGGCAGTCCGAGGTCGAGATAACGGATGCTTGCGACACGACGATCGTCGTTCTCAACCCCGGTTGGGGGGACGCCGTCCAGGCAGCCAAGGCGGGGTTGCTTGAGATCGCAGACGTTTTCGTGGTGAACAAAGCCGACCGGTCGGGCACCCGTGACACCGTACGCGAGCTCAAGCAGATGCTCGACATGACGAACGCCGAATGGAAGCCCGAGATCGTCGAGACGGTCGCGACCAAGGGCGAAGGCGTCGACGAGTTGTGGGCCGCGATCGAGAAGCACCGGGCCTATCAAGAAGAGAAAGGGTTGTTACAGGTCCGCCGGCGCCGCAGCACCGAGCGCGAGATCAAAGAGATCGTGGCGGAACGGTTCAGGCGACGTGTCGAGGACGAAGCGGGAAGCCTTCTCGAGGAGCTCGTGAACGACGTGGCCGAGCGTCGCCTAGACCCTTACGCCGCCGCCGACCGCCTCATCGGATCCCTCTGAGAGAGGTTCCTACTTGTGCCTGACGGCGTAGGCGACGATCAGGGCTTGCGAGGCTAGAAGAAGGCCGAAACAGACCATGGAGACCACGGGTCTCTCGACCGAGGTGCGGGTCGCGATGATCCCCGACAGGACGAGAGTGAGCGCCGGCACGATCAGCAGACCGACCGGCTTGGGAACGATCGTGTTGGGCTGCAGCCTGATGCCCCAGTGGATCGCGACCCTGGCGTCCGGGGGGAGCCTGATCCACCCATAGACCGTGAACACGAGCTCGAGGGCCAATGTGGAGATAGCAACCCCTAGCTCGGCGGCAGTCATGAGCGGATAAGCATGGCACGCTCATTTAGACTGGGCGCCAATGGCCGACGACCTGCAACGACGCTGGCGCGACCGGTACGAGCAAGCGAAGCTCCGGGACGACGTCGATTTCGACACGCTCTCCTCAGTACCGGTAGAGCCTCTCTACGAGCCCGATGACGGGCTGCCGGCGAACCTAGGCGTCCCAGGGGAGTACCCGTTCACCCGCGGTGTCTACCCTTCTGGCTATCGCGGCCGTCTGTGGACGATGCGTCAGTTCGCCGGGTTCGGCAGTCCCGAGCACACGAACGAGCGATTCAAGTTCCTGGCGGAGCACGGCCAGACCGGTCTGTCGGTGGCATTCGACATGCCCACCCTGATGGGCCGGGACTCCGACGACCCGCACTCCGAAGGAGAGGTGGGCCGTTGCGGCGTCGCGATCGATTCGCTGGCGGATATGGAGATCCTGTTCCGCGATCTGGACCTCGAGGAACTGACAACGTCGATGACGATCTCGGGGCCGGCCCCCATGTTGTTCGCGATGTACATCGCGGCTGCAGAGAAACAGGGAGCCGACATCTCGAAGCTCGACGGAACGTGTCAGACGGACATCCTCAAGGAGTACATCGCCCAGAAGGAATGGTTGTTCCCGCCGGAGCCACACCTGCGGATGACGGCAGACATGATGGCTTACTGCGCGACCGATGTTCGCAAGTACCACCCACTCTCCATCTCGGGCTATCACATCAGGGAAGCGGGATCGACTGCGGTGCAGGAGCTGGCGTTCACGATCGCATCGGGCTTCGCTCACGTCGAGCTCGGTATCCGTCGCGGACTGGATGTCGACGACTTCGCTCCCGGACTGTCCTTCTTCTTCAACTCGCATGTCGACTTCTTCGAGGAGATCGCCAAGTTCCGCGCGGCTCGCCGGATCTGGGCCCGCTGGCTCAAGGAACGCTATGGCGCGAAGAAGGAACGGTCCCAGATGCTCAAGTTCCACACGCAAACGGCAGGAGTGTCCCTGACCGCTCAGCAGCCTTACAACAACGTGGTGCGCACCGCGACGGAAGCCCTGGCTGCCGTTCTCGGCGGAACGCAGAGCCTGCACACGAACTCGCTCGACGAGGTTCTCGCACTGCCGACCGACGAGTCTGTCGAGATCGCACTCCGAACGCAGCAGATAATCGCTTACGAGACCGGCGTCACGAATGTCGCAGACCCGCTCGGGGGTTCGTGGTTCGTCGAGTCGTTGACCGATCGCACCGAAGAGGCGGCCGAGGAGTACTTCGCCAAGATCGACGAGATGGGTGAGGGCTCGATCCTCGACGGGATGTTGCGGGGGATCGAAGAGGGCTACTTCCAGAAAGAGATGGCCGACGCCGCTTATCGCTACCAACAGCTGTTGGAGCAGGGCAAGAAGGTGATGGTCGGCATCAACCGGTTCACTCAGACCGTCCAGGCCCCCCCAGAGGTGCTTGTCATCTCGCCCGAGATCGAGGAGAAGCAGAAGAAGGCATTGGCCGAGGTCCGCGCCAACCGAGACGCGAAGGTTGCCGAGGATGCGATCCAGTCCCTGCGGGACATGGCTCATGACGAGTCACAGAACTCCATCCCCGTGCTGATCGAGGCTTCGAAGGCCTACGTGACCCTGGGAGAGATGGTCGAGACGCTCAAGCAGGAATGGGGCGTCTACACAGAACCACCGATGTTCTAAGCGGGCAGGGAAAGGCTTACGGCCGCCGAATCATCCC
>DASQLQ010000091.1:0-16582 GCA_035629935.1 Actinomycetota bacterium | reverse complement strand
CACAGACGTGTTCTAACTCAGCTGCAACTAAAGGAAGACGCTTAAGCGCCGACGAACATCGCCTTGAGGCTCTCGAACGACTCCAAGCAGCGGCCAGCACCGAGCACGACCGCTTCCAACGGCTGCGGCGTCACGTGTACGGGCACCTCAGCTTGCTGAGAGATGAGCATGTCAAGACCGTGAAGCTGACCACCACCACCGGTCAGGGTCACTCCGTGCGACAGGACGTCTTGGACGAGATCGGGCGGCGAGGAACCGATGCACTCGATAACGGCAGCAACGATCGTCCGAACCTGCTCGGCGATCGCTTCCCGGATCTCCTCAGACGTGATCGCGACGTTCTTGGGCAGCCCCGTGGCCAGGTCGCGGCCACGCAATTCGGCCTTCTGCTCTTTTGCCATGGGAAAGGCCGATCCGATGGCGATCTTGATGCGTTCTGCCGTTCGCTCGCCGATGGCGATCGTGTACTCACGCCGCACGTAGTTCTGGATCGCGGCATCCAGGTCGAATCCGCCGACGCGAACCGCCGTGTTCGTAACGATGCCCCCCATCGAGATCAGGGCTACCTCGCTGGTGCCACCACCGATGTCCACGACCAGGTTTCCCAGAGGCTCGTGGATAGGGAGTCCGGCCCCGATGGCTGCCGCGAGAGGCTCCTCGATCAGATAGCAGGTCCGGGCTCCGGCGGAAAGCGTGGCTTCCTCGACTGCCCGTCGCTCGACCTCGGTCAGTGCACTCGGAACACACACCAGAACCTTCGGGCGCGCCAGGCGCGTGACTCCACCCTTTTGCAGGATGAGCCTGATGAGCTTTTCGGTGACGTCGAAATCTGAGATCGCACCGGAACGAAGGGGCCGAACGGCGACGATGTAGCCGGGCGTTCGGCCGATCATCTGCCACGCTTCGTCACCCATCGCAAGAACAGCGCCTGTCTCCTTATTGAGCGCAAGAACAGTGGGTTCGGAGAAAAGGATCCCGCGCTGTCGCTGATAGACGAGAGTGTTTGCGGTTCCTAGATCGATCGCGAGGTCGCGGGCCACTTAGCAGGCCCCCTTAGGAAGCGTTGCGGGTACCGACGCGCGAGGGGTGATTGCGACGACGGGCTTCGACCCTGCGTCGAGCCTCTGCGCGCCGGCGGGCATCGAGAGGGACCGGACGACCAGACGTGCGGCGACGGGCCGGCTGGGGCCGGGCACCAGTGCGAGCACGACGGCGTGGAGCAGGAGCTGCCTGGGGCGCGATCTTCTGGAGGCTGGCGCGGAAGCCCTCGACCGAGTCCATGTGGGCGCGTTGATTGCGTTGCTGGATGAAGAGGGTGCTGATCCCGATAACCGCTACCAGAACCATGATGATCAGATAGATCACGAGCCGCGCTCCTATTTGGTCGGTGACTTTCGGTGTCTTCCTCGGACGGCCCCGGTCTCCCTGCTAGCCCCAGAAGGAGCCGGACCTGCGCCTACGCTGGCGTTACAGGCAGGGTAACAGGTGGCTGCCGTCCTCCTCCTTATTTCAACGCCCAGCGCCTAATACCTCTGCTCGGGTCGATATCAGGCGGCATTCCAGCGCCGACGGGCTCTCCGGGTGGCGAACACCGCTCCGACCAGTCCGGCTGCGGCGGCACCGGCCATCAGCTGCCCCTTTTTCACGCTGCGATTCCCCACCCTGATCCTGCCTTTGACCTTTTCGGCAACCTCGCGAAAAGTTTCGACCGTCGAGTGCTTGCAGGTGAAACCCGCCTGAGCGAGCTTCGCCCCCGACACCACCCAGGGGTGCATCACGTAATGGAGCATCCCGGCCGGAGCCTCGGCCAAACCCATCCCCCACAACCGATCGAGGAAGGCGAACGCCACCGGCTCCGGCAGCTCGACACGACGCCGGCCCAGGATCGCAAGCGTTTCGTCTGCTTCGAGCCATCCGTCGGGTGCCACGTTGTATGCCCCGTCCAGGTCCGTGTGGACGGCGAAGGCGAGTGCGCCTGCAACGTCCTCTTCGTGGACGAACTGGAACGGGGGCCGGTGACCCTGAACCCCGAAGAACACGGGGAACTCCATCAGATGCGACCAGGCGTTGTCGACGTGGGGGCCGAACACGATCGCGGGGCGAAAGACGGTGACGGTCGCGTCGGGGAACTCGTCCTTGAACTCCCGCACGACATATTCGGCTTCGAGCTTGTGGGCCGGATATGAGAAGTCCAGGTTCGCCCTCAGAGGGGCTTCCTCCGTCAGCGGGATCGGGTTGTCCGGGTGGGCGCCGTAAACGGTTGCCGATGATGTGTAGAGGATCTTCCGCACGCCCGCCTTGCCGGCCGCCCTCAGTACGTTCTGCGTGCCGTTCACGTTGACATCACGCATCTCGTTCTCGTCCGCGATCGGATCCATGATGAAGGCGAGATGCACGAGGACGTCCACGCCTCCCAGACGAGCCTCGAGCGAAGGCGTACGGACATCGACCTCATCGAAGACGAACCGCTCCGAAAGGATCTCTGGTGAGCGAACGTCGAAGCCCAGAACCAGCTCGATCCGCTCGTCGGCAAGCAATGACTCGATCAAACGGGTGGCGATGTAGCCGGACGCTCCCGTCACGGCAACTTTGAGTCCACTTGGCATCGGTGCAGCGTATCTTGGGGCACATGGCGAACGAGCCGTTCGGCGACATCCCATTGTTCAGAGAACTACAACGCATCCTGTCGGCCGGCGAAGGCCCGGTTAACTTCGAGATCGCGCGCCAGGTGGCGAACGCGATCGTGCAACAGGTCCCCGAAGTGCCCGCCGAAACACACTCCTTCGGCACCTTCGCCGAAGCAGCACGCACCTCCGAGATGCTGCTGGCGGGTTACACCCGTCGCAGCCTCGACGAGCCCGTGCTTGCTCGGACAATCACGCGCAGCGTGTGGGTCGCATCGACACTCGAGGCCTGGCGTTGGCTGCTGGAACACCTTTCGCAACGGATGTCGGACCAAGTCACTACGTTCGCCGAAGACTCGGGGGCCGAAGTGAATCCGATGGGTGCGGTGATGGGCCAGATCGCGCCGCTCCTGCTCGGCATCCAGGCCGGCACGCTGGTTGGTCACCTCGCTCAAGAGTCGCTGGGCCGCTACGACCCACTCATCCCCCGCAACGACGATGGGCGCTTGTTCTTCGTGGTGTCCAACGTCGAGAAGCTGAGCGACGAATACAGCCTCGATCCCGAGGGCCTACGCAAATGGCTCGCACTTCAGGATGTGGCCCGGCATCTCGTCCTAACCGGGGTCGACTGGGTCAACAGATACTTCCGCAGCCTCTTCTACGAACTGCTCGATTCGATAGAGATAGACGCGAGCGAATTGCAGACCCGGCTCGCCGAACTACAGACACAATCCCCCGAAGCACTCGAGGAAGGATTGGGGATCGACCAGGTGATCCCGATCGTCCCCACCGTTCGCCATGCACAAGCGCTGGATCGACTGCGGGCGTTCGTTGCCTGCGTCGAGGGATATGCAAAGCACTCCTCGACGGTTGTCGCAAGCGAAGTCGTCGGCGACTTCGAGAAGATCGAAGAAGGAGTGACCCGGCACACGAACGCGTCGAGCCCGGGGAAGACGATGCTGTCGCAGATCCTCGGAGTGACGTTCGATCGTGCGCTCGAGGCGTCGGGGGCCACGTTCTGCGCCGCAGTCGCCAAGCTGCACGGGATCCAAGCTCTGAATCGAGTGTGGGAAGCTCCCGACAATCTGCCGGCGTTCGACGAGATCAAGGATCCCTTCGCGTGGATCGAAAGGGTCATAGAGGCGTGAGCCGAACGGTCCAGAAGGAGATCGTCTTCGGCGACCGGTTCGTTAACGTTTCGTTCCCCGCCGGCACGCATTTCGTCTCACCCGGCTTCACTCTGCCGCTCGAACCTGCACGCGAACTCGGCGCGACCATCAGTGAAGCGCTCGCTAAGCCGCTGGACCGGCCCCCACTGCGCGAACAGGTGAAGAACGGGTCCAAGGTCACTATCGCGTTCGACGACGCAACTGTCCCCTGCTACGCCCCCATATGGGCAACCGCCATCCCGCTCATCGAGCGAGAACTCGTAGCAGGCGGCGTACGACAAGAAGACATCTCGTTGATCTGTGCGAACGCCTTGCACCGGCAAGCGAGCCTCGACGAGCTCGGGAAGTTGATCGGCGAGGACATCGTGCGCGCCTACAAGGGGCGGATCGGGTGTCACGACGCCGAGGATCCTGACGGGATGGTCGACCTCGGGCGCACCGAGAACGGTTATCACGTCGACCTCAACCGATGTGTCACGGACTCCGATCTATTGATCTACCTGAACTGCTCCACGATGCGGGCGTTCTCGGGTGGATGGAAGTCGGTATGCGTCGGGCTCGCCAGTTACAGGTCGATACATCATCACCACACGCCCGACATCATGTCGATGTCGTTGGATAGGAATCGGATGCACCAGATGCTGGATGAGATGGGAGCGCACGTCGATGCCCAACTCGGAGCCGACCGCATCTTCAAACTCGAAACGGTTCTTGCGAACCCGCTGGCGGTGCACAACATCTATGGGGGCAGCGTCGGGGCAACCAGAGCGAAGGTGATCGAGAAACTGCGAGCCAACCAGACCGCCCGGCGCAACCTCCTGGACGAACCGGTCGACGTGGTGGTCTACGGGGTACCGGACTGGAGCCCATACGCGGCGTTCGCCCACGGCAACCCGATCCTCGATCTCATCTCCACCGGGCTCGGATATCTGGGCGGGATGATCGAAGCGCTCGGCAAGCCCGGATGCACCGTCGTCCTCGCCACCCCCTGTCCCAACCGGTGGGACAGTGTGCATCACGCGTCCTACCCGGAGGTGTGGCGCGATGTGCTTCCCGAAACCAAGGATCCCGATCAAGCGAGACGTGATTTCGAACCGGAGCTCGCCCGGCGAGAGGACTACATCCAGAAGTACCGTTACGAGAACGCGTTCCACCCCGTGCACGGAATCATGGCGATCTACCCACTCAAGCGACTACGACATGCAGGCAGAGTGATCGTGGCTGGAGCCGAGGATCCAGCCATCCCTCGTCACGTGGGATTCGATTCAGCAGCGAGCGTCGAGGAAGCACTCGCGAGCGCCCGCGACCAACACGGAAGCGATATGACCGTCGCCGTCGTCGAGTACCCGCCGGCATTCAACCGGCAGTAACTGCACTCGGTGTTTAGAGGGGCCGGGTTGAAGCTGCCGTGTACACCATGTTGCCGGCGTATCGAGCTTCGTAAGCGGCGGGCTCTTTGTTGTTCTTGGACGGCTTGAAAGCGGCAACTCCATCCGCACCCGTTACAGCCGAACCGACGAGCGTGCCGTTGTAGAAGAACTCGATCGTCTGACCGGCGATACCGACCTCGGGTGACAGCGCCTCGAACAGACGAGCACCTCGGACGTGTCGGTCTCGGGCTCCTCCGATGATCAGCGAGAGCCCGGTCTCGATCTTGGCCGGTCGTTCACGTGTTCCCTCGACGACTGCCGAACGCTGACCGTTGGCCTCGCCGTAGTTGTCCAGGACGCCACCCTGCTCGATGTAAGCCGAGTCACCTTCGTAGAGGTCGACGGGAGCAACCCAGCGGCCACCGTCACTCTGCTCGGCCGGCACCTCGGTCTTCGAGCCGTCGGCCCGAACCACAGTTACCTTGGCCGACTCGACGGACCCCCCGGTCGCCCAGGGACGGAACGAGCACTGGGTGCAGAAGACCTGGCCGTTCGCATCTGAAGTCGCGTTGTTGATGTAGGGGAACACCGACGGGTGCTCCTCCGTGTACTTCGTCGGGTACTGGATCGGATCTACTTCGAAGGAAACCGAACCGTCGTCGGCAGCAGCAACGTTCTTCACGTTGATGCCATCCCAACCGCTCACCCTGAACGGCTGCGAACGGAACTTGTAAGAGGTCGTCGTTGCAGGAGTGGAACGCCACTTGCCCTCCACCACAAAGCGGTACTCGCCTTCAGGAGTGCTCGGGATCTCGGTAGGCAAACCATCATCTGCTGCCGCTTCTGGGAACGTCGGCGCAAAGCCGTTGAACGCTTCGAAGTTTGCGGTCCAGATCCACTCCGCCTGACCGGTGTAGGTATCGGCGTACGCGTTGACGCCGTCTGGGAACTCGAGCTTGGTCTGGACCTCGCCCGTCTGGTCGGCGAACGTTTTCCACTCGCCGTCGACGAGGCGCTCGACGGTCACCATCGGGTTGTCGACCGCGTTCGAACCTCCCCGCCACGAGAACGTCGCAGCCTGGAAGCGCTTGATGTCCTTCGGCTGGCCCCCGTGAACCGGAGCAGCAGGACCGGAATCGGGCGGCAGCGATGCGTTCCATGCTTCGTATGCAGCCAACGAGGCAGCGCCGAGTGCGGTGGACATCGCCACCTGACGAGCTTCGTCGGGGAGGCCGCGCTGGATGTCCAGCTCGAGCTCGGGCGAAGGCTGTCCATTCAGAGTGCCTGCAAGTCGGACCATCCGGGTGACCATGTAGTCGGCTGTGTGGGGGCCGTACGAGGTCAGAGACTTCCGGTAGTCGTCCCAGCTCTGGTACTCACGGTAGCTAACGGTGTAGCCGTTGTAGTCGCTCGCGTGTCCCACGCCGATCGCAAGCTTGTAGCCCACATCCGCAGAGAGCTCTTCTTTCGTGAAGTTTCCGAAGATCTCATCCGGGTTGCCGGGCTCGCTGAGCGCGTGGCCGATGTTCTCGGGAGCGTCCCAACCTGCAGCGTCGTTGTGGATCTGGGCGAGCATCCGCTGGTAGTTGTAGTCGCTGGTGGTGAACTCACCCTGCACCGCACCGGGACGAGGGTCGTCGGACTTCTTCTTGCAAGTCCATGTCGTGTCGGCGTTCTGCGCGCAGTCCATCCGTTCGGTCCAATCGAACCCGTCGTGGATGTCGCCTTGGGTTTCGTTGGCACGGCTCTCGAAGTTCAGGATCAGGTCGACCTGCGCCTCGCAAGCACACGAAGCGATGATGACCTCGCCCATCTTGAAAGCTTGTAGATGGAGGCGAGAGTTCTCCTCCAGAGAACCGAAGGAAGGCAGGTCGTAGTTGTCAGGAAGCTGAACGCCAGAGTCTTTCAACTTCTCCCACAGCTGCTCGTCGGGAGTGAATCCTTGTTCCCCGCCGACGCACTCGGGGGGGCCGGGGGCGATCGGCTTTCCTTCAACGGTCTTCTCGGTGCGGCAGTTAGAGACGCTCGGGTAGGGGTGCGAGTAAGGACCGGCGACCCACGCGTTACCGGCCGCGACATCGAAGTCGGAAGAGAAAGGAACCAGCGGGGAACCGGTGGCGATCTCGTTGTAACCCCTGATCACGTCACGAGCGAGGAGGAACGCTCCGAGCTCACCCTGCGCGTAGCCAACATGTGACCAGCGCGGTGCTATGCCGAGTTCCTTGACCAGATCTGCATGACCGGGGCCCGCTTCGGCGCTACCGACGTCACCTTGACCGAACACGAGCGGAGCTCCGGTCGCGCGCTCGACGTAACGCTCCAGAGGTGCAACGAAGTCACCGGTGATGAGGTTGTGCGTATCGAGACCCTCCGGGTGCTGACCCCAGTTCATCAGGGTCGCAAGCGGCTTGGGATTCGCCGGGTCCTTGATGTTGTCGAAACGGATCACGGAGATACCCAGATCGCCGAAATCGTCCGGGTACCCGCGCGGGGTGCCGTCGTCCGACGTTCCCTTGCGCTGGATCATTCCTTTGAAGAGCTTGTGCTCGACCGTGGTTGCACCCATCCGGGCGGGGACCATGCTCGCTTCCGCTTTCATCACCGCGTCGGCCATCGCCCGTGCGTGGTACTCGAACGCACGGATGTCGAACGCGTCCTGGAAGATCCACACACCGGCCGAAGGAGTCATGTAGTAGGGCGAAGAGTGGTTGTGGCTCGCCATGTGGAAGAGCTCGTCGTACGAGATTTTCGAGCCTGCGAGCTGGAGGATCTGCCCGGCGCGACGTAGCAGGTAGTCCTGAGCCAGGTAACTGTCCGACTTGATGAACGCCACCTGGTCGCCGGCGGCATCCTCGGCCACGATCGCTCGATAGCTCAGCCGGGATTGGACACCGTAGCTATCTGACTTCTTGATCGAGTGTCCGTGGGGATCGACGTCCCCTCCGGTAACAGAGTTGATGACGTTGTCGGGACTATCGTCCGCGTACTGACCCGAGCCTGCGCCCACGTGCCACGTTGCATCGGCCTCGCCGTATCCGGCACGAACGACGTTCGTCGGGGCATCTGGAGCAGCTTCTTGAGCAGGAGCGTTCGAAACCGGGAGTAGAGCGGATGCAACAAGTGACGCAAGGATGAGGGAGATCAGTTTTCTAGGCATGGCGATTACGTTCGCCGTCCCAGAACTGTTTCCCTGCGGGGCTTAGCGCTTCTTTCCCTTCCAGATGATCGAGGTTGTGGTTTCGCTCGGGAGATTGGTCTCATCTCCGGCAAAACGGACAAGGACTGTCTGCCGATGGCCATGATCGGGAACGTGCGCGACCGTGCGAGCGACCCCATCGGAGTCGGTCTGCGCGGGGATCGTCTGACCCAGGATCTCGAACGTGACGGTCTTCCCCGACAGAGGCGATCCGGACTCATCGGTTAAACGGGCCGCAAGCTCGACATCGGAGCCGCGCACAACCGGGGCGCCGACGTACTCGAGTTGGGTTGCGATCTTCGGTGGTGACGGACGAGCCGGGCAACCGAAAGCAGATACCGGATGCGTGCTGATCGATGGAGGAGCAGCTTTTGGATCCGCTCCCCAACTCTCGTTCGCGAGCGGGCCCATCTCGAAGCTCACATCGCCGGCTTTGAAGAGCTCGTCGTGTGTGAACCAGGGTCGATCCAATTCGCCGGTACCGAGCTGAGCGGACTGCACGTACTTACTCGCCACAGAAGCTCCCGGGGCCTCGACGGTCACGGGCGCACCACCAACCGGCGTGATCACGGCTTGTTCGAACATAGGGCTGCCCACCGAATAGACGGGAGCCCCACCCTGCACGGGATAGAAACCGAGCGCGCTCCACACGAACCATGCCGACATAGAACCGAGATCGTCGTTGCCCGGCAGTCCATCGGGTGTGGGGCGGAACAACATTTGGTAGCCGCGCATGATCTTCTGCGTCTTCCACGGCTGACCGATGTAGTCGTAAAGGTACGGGGCGTGCACGTCGTGCTCGTTGCTCGGTGCATGTTGGTTGCCGACGTAGACGACACCGAAAGCAGTCATCGTCTTCTGCAGCTCCGCCACCGCAGGGTTGTCCGCAGCCGCTGTCGAGAAGTAGGTATCCAGTCGTTCGGTTACATATGGATCACCGCCGCGACCGTTACTGCCGACGAGATCGAACAACCCTCTGAGATCCTGTGGCGCCAGCCACGTGTACTGCCAGCCGGTGCCCTCTTTCCAGTTGTCGGGCGCCATCGGGTCGTAACCCGACATCCACGTCCCATCGGCGTTGCGCGGGTGGGCGAAGCCGGTGTCAGGGTTGATCAGCTCTCTGTAGTTGTCGGCGCGTGTGAGGAGCTCGTCGCGGTCCGCGGTCTTGCCGAGTGAGTCGGCCATCAACGCCAGCGAGAAGTCGGCGATCGCGTACTCGAAGTTGCCCGATCCATCCGAGCCCTTGCCCGACATGTAGCCCCTCTGGTGATACTCCTGATACCCGCTCTCGGTTGCCGAGCGCTTCCCGTTCTCGTCCCATGCTTGGCTGCGTAGAGCCGCGTACATCTCGTCGACGTAGGAGTCATCCAGGACGCCGCGGCAGTAGCCATCGACGATCGTCGGTTGGATCGGGTCGCCCTCCATGTAATCGGGGTAGGCATCGTTCATCGCCCACTGCGGGAACCGCCCGCCCTCGTTGTAGATATCGAGAAGCGACAGCATCATGTCCCTGTAGCGGTGAGGGTCGATCGTCGCGAGCAACTGGTTCTCGCCTCTATAGGTGTCCCAGAGCGAGAAGTTCGCGTAGTGGACGTGATCGGTAGCCACGTGGACCTGATCGTCGTGGCCCATGTACTCACCGTTCACGTCCTGGTAGATGTTCGGGTGGTGTTGGGCGTGATACAGCGCCGTGTAGAACGAAGTCTTCTCGGCGTCTGTTCCGCCGCTCACCTCGATAGTTTGAAGGGCGCTGTTCCACGCGGCGCGGGTCTTGGCACGCAAGGCATCGAAGTCCCAGTCCGGCTTCTCGGCCTGCAGGTTCTCGAGTGCGTTAGCGCGGCTAACGAAAGAGACGCCGACCTTGACGAGAACCTGTTGGTTCCCGGTCGTGTCGAAGGTTGCGTAGCCGCCCGGCCCTAGCGGAGTGAACGACGCGAACGGCCGGTCGAACTGAGCGGCGAAGTGGATCTTGTAGCCCTGGACCTCGGCGGAACCCCACACGGAATCATCACCGGTCACTTCCAATGAGGCGGGAACCGTTCCCGGCCCCTGCGGATGCCAAGTGCCCGCGTTATGAGCGATGTCGAGTATCACGTTCGATTGAGGGCTCGGGGGGAACGTGTAGCGGTGCATGCCGACCCGTTCACCTGCGGTCAGCTCGGCGAGGATCCCGTAGCGCTCCAGGAGAACCCGGTAGTACCCGGCCTGGGCTTCCTCCGTCGCATGGTCGAAGGGCGACATCCACGATCTCGGGTCTGGGCTGAGAACCGGGCCAACCGTCGGCATGAACGGCAGATCGCCGTTGCTGTGCACCCCCATCGATTGGATGTGGTGGTGGGAGAACCCTCGGATCGAGGTGTCTCCGTACTGGTAGCCGGTGTAGGCGAACTCACCTTCGGTGTCGGGGCTCAGCTGCACCATCCCGTAGGGAGCGGCCGGACCGGGGAAAGAGAAGCCCCCGGCGAGCGTGCCGATCATCGGGTCGACGTAGTCGGCGGGTTCCTTAGTTGGGAGCTGAGCGCGAGCGGCCCCTGGTATCAGTCCGGCCACTAGGGCAGCCGCGCAGAAGACGATCGCGAGACGACGCATGGTTCGACTGTTCGCCGCGCGATGTCATTTCGCCTGCCGGCGACCCGTTGGTTTTAGGAGGGTGGGGCGAAGAATTCAAGCGCGATGTTGTCGGGGTCGCGGAAGGAAAGACCCGAGCCGTACGGCGCGTCCACGATCCCGCCGTGCTCGATACCCAACTCGTTAAGCCGGCCTTCCCACTTCTCGAGGTCCGACCTACTGGGCAACCCAAAAGCCACATGGTCGAGTCCCGATCTGAACTCGCTGAAGTCCGGCTGATCGTTCGGCTTTGGATGCGTGTGGACACCGAACAGCGTTCCATTCTCCAGGGCGTAAACGGCGTGATAAAAGTCGCCGGCATCTTCGTCGAGCACGGGATCCGCTCCAAATAGACGTCCGTAAAACTCCTTGCTGCGATCGAGATCGCTCACCGTTACGGCAACGTGCGCAAGCCCCGGAAATCCAGCCACCCTCTGCCCCCTTCCGAACCGGATCGACGGGGAACTCTAGACCGGGAAGATCTCGCCTTCCACGGTCCCCTTTTCGATCCACAGCAGTCCCATCGAGGGGAACGGCGCACGTCGTTTCCAGGTCGGGCTCCCCGGGTTGAACAGCAGCAGGCCGTCGGCGTCTTCGTTGAACGGCATGTGGGAATGGCCGAACACGACGACTCGGGCCTGGGGGAAGCGTTTGCGCATCCTCTCCCTGCGTCCCTTCGTCGGCCCCGAGTCGTGCAGCATCGCGATCTTGATCCCGCCGAGCTCGAGTTCAACCTCTTCGGTTGCACCCCAGTCGCGAACATCCCACGCATCGCAGTTGCCGATCACAGCGCTGACGGGAGCCATGGTCTTGAGCTCGTCCAGCACCCCCGGGTCGGTCACGTCGCCCGCATGCAGGATGTGATCGGCCGTCTCCAAGTAAGGCCAGGCCCCCATCGGGATCGTGCGAGTCATCCCATGGGTGTGGGTATCGGCCACCACGGCAACCTTCATGCGACCAGCATCTCCGATGCCCAGGCAAACAGACCGATGGCGACCGACACGAGGACGAACCCTAGGACGAAACTGCCGACGGCTCCGAGCCTCGTCCATTGCTCTGGGGGGCGGCTACTCCGGTAACGGCGCAACGCGAGCCATCCACCGGCGGCGGGAAGAACCACGTAGATGACCGCCAGGACCAGCAGGACGCCGATGATGTCTGCGACCGAGATCTCGATCGCGCCCGCAAGGAACAAGGTTTTCAGGATGCAGCGCGGTTGGGTGCCTCGGCGCGCCGGACCTCGGTGACCGGAGCGTTCTCGCCGCAAGCGGGGCAGTTCGGGTCACGACGGACCTTCACCTCCGAGAACTTCGTGGACTGCGCGTCGAACGTGAGCAGCCGGCCCACCAGAGGCTGTCCGTAACCCGCTATCAATTTGAGTGCCTCGTTCGCTTGAAGACACCCGACGATGCCTGGGAGCACGCCCAGGACCCCTGCCTCACTTCAGGTAGGGGCCAGTTCGGGAGGCGGAGCCTCCGGGTACAGGCACCGGTAACAAGGACCGTCATAAGGGATGAAGGTCGAGGCCATCCCCTCGAACCTGAAGATCGATCCATGGATCACGGGCTTGCGCAACGCAACGGCTGCGTCGTTAACGACGTATCGGGTATCGAAGTTGTCGCAACCGTCGACTACGACGTCGTACTGGGACATCAACTCTTCGGCGTTAGAAGCATCGATGCGGAAAGCGTGCACGTTCACCTTCACATCCGGATTGAGCTTCTCGATCGTCTCTTTGGCCGATTCGGCCTTGAGGATGCCGATGCGTTCCGTGTTGTGGACCACCTGGCGCTGGAGGTTGTTCTCCTCGACGACGTCCGAATCGATGATGCCGATCGTGCCCACTCCGGCGGCCGCCAGGTACAGAAGAGCCGGCGAACCAAGGCCTCCTGCCCCGATGCACAGCACCTTCGAATCGAGGAACTTCATCTGACCCTCGAGACCGACCTCGGGAAGGATCAGGTGGCGCGAGTACCGGTCCTTCTGGTGCCGATCGAGCACTCGCGGGATGTCGAAGTCGTAGCCGAGGTCCTTCCAGCGAACGAACCCACCCTTCATCGAGGAGACGTTCGTGTACCCGAGCTCGAGCAGGGTCTGGGCCGCGAACACGCTGCGCACCCCGGTGGCGCAGTAAGCGATGACCTCCGCGTCCTTGTCGGGGAGCACGTCCTCAACCTGTGACTCGAAATGGGCCCGGGACAGAGGTCGGGCTCCCGGGACGATCCCATTCTGGGTCTCGTCTGGCTCTCGCACGTCGAGGAGCCGGGGACGCTCGCCGGCATCCAAACGGGCATGAACGTCCTCGGGGGTGACCTGGGCGATCTGCTCCCTCAGCTGTTTGAGGAGCTCACGAAAGTTAGCCATATATACACCTTACAATACTTGCAAAGTCGGCCCGAGTGGTGAGGAGCTCGCCCCAGCCTACGACTCAGGCGGCGAGGGCCGCCTCAACCTCTCGGATCGTCGGGTTCACGAGCAGGACGCCCCCCACCTCGAGCGTCGGGACCACGCGGTAGCCGCCCGTGGCGGCGATTATCCGCTCGTCGTAGCCGGATTCCTGATCGACGTCTATGACGCGATGTGCGATCCCGGCCTCCTCCATCTGGCGCTTCAGACGGATGCAGTAACCGCACCAAGAGGTGGAATACATCGTCACGGGCTGTGCCGTCTCTTTGTCCATATGCACCGTTTCGTTAAAGATAGCGGCCTTCCTCTACAGGATCCCCCCGGGCAAGGGAGCGAAACGCAGATGAAAGCCGTTGTGTACGACGGTGAGGGCGGCGTCAGGGTCGATGACGTCACCGAGCCAAAGATCGAAGAAGGACCCGACGCGGTAGTCAAGGTCACCCGGGCGGCGATCTGCGGATCGGACCTGCACATCCTGACGGGCAAGACGCCGGGGATGCCCGAGGGCGGCGTGATCGGTCACGAGTTCGTTGGGGAGATCACCGACCTTGGAGATTCCGTCTCCCGCTTCTCCCCCGGGGATCGCGTGATCGGCTCCTTCTTGATCGCATGCGGCGACTGCGGCGCCTGCTCGGCCGGCCGCTTCAACTTCTGCGGGCACCGGCGTGCCCTCGGGTTCGGCCCCCTAACGGGCGACCTTGCGGGTTCGCAGGCCGAATTCGTGCGCGTGCCTCAAGCGGACCTGAACCTCCATCCGATCGCCGGCGATTACGCGCACCTCTCCGACGAACAGGCGCTGTTCGGCGGCGACATCCTGACAACCGGCTTCTACGGAGCAGCTCTTTCCGAGATCAAGGCTGGAGACATCGTCGTCGTAGTGGGAGCCGGGCCGGTCGGGTTGTTCTGCGCCGCGGCTGCGCTTCGCTATTCACCGAAAGAGGTTCTCCTCCTGGATATGGACGAGCAGCGCGTCGCTTTCGCTCGTGACCACATGGGACTGAACGCGATCGACGTCTCGAACGGCGAGCACAAGAAAGCCATCTCGGAGGCAACCTCCGGAGCGATGGCCGACGTGGCTATCGAGGCGGTGGGGGCGGTCCCCGCGTTCGAAACGGCGACCTCGGTGGTCCGGGATGGGGGCCGCGTCACCGTGATCGGTGTTTACGGGCTGGACCGCTACGAGATGCCGATGGGGCTCAACTGGGTGCGGGGTCTGGACCTGCGCTTCGCGGGGATGGCGAACGTACAAGGACACTGGGACGAAGCGCTACTTGCGGTAGCGAAAGGAGACGTCGACCCCACGAAGATCGTGTCGCACAGGCTCCCCTTGGATGATGCAGCAGAGGGTTAC
This sequence comes from Actinomycetota bacterium, assembly GCA_035629935.1. GTDB lineage: Bacteria > Actinomycetota > CADDZG01 > CADDZG01 > WHSQ01 > DASQLQ01. The sequence continues at coordinate 1,859 of DASQLQ010000091.1, read as the reverse complement.
GAACTGTTCGCCTCGCGCGAGGCGATGAAAGTCGTGCTGACCCTCTAAAGAGTTAGGCGCTCTTGGGGGTAGCCGCTGCGACTTTGTTCTTTTCGGCGACGATCTCGTCGGCGCTCTTCGCGCAGCCGGGGCAGAACTTGGAGTCGGCCGGGACGGCGACGCCGCAGAAAGGACAAGGGCCCTCGATCGGCTGATCCTTGTAGCCCTCTTTCATCCCTTCTTTGAACTCCTTGCCCGCCTGACCCATGGAACGGGCGAGCTTCGGCAACCTCGAGGCGCCGAAGAGAAGCAGGAGCACGGCCAAGATGATGATCAACTCGCCACCGCCGGGTAGGTTCATCGTTGCCCTCCGTTCAGCTCGTGTAGTGCCGGAGCGATCTCCGAACCCACGAACTCCAAGTCTTCTTCGTCGGCAAGCTGGAACGGCAGGACACCGAGAGTGACGATCACTTCCTCGACTCCGAGGTCGGCCAGAGCCGCTAGTCGATCGACCACCTCATCCACCGGTCCCGCTACGCGCTCTGTGCGGAACTCCTCCCAGGATACTCCTGAGGTCCCGTTAGCGGACCGAATTACTCCCTTTGGAGTGCGCTCGATCAGTCGGTCGAAACGCCGCCTCACATCGGCATCATCACGGCCGGTGAGCACGTAAGCCCCCACCGAACGCCGCAAGCTCCCCGGTTCCCGTTCGGCATCGGCGCACGCCTGGTCGGCCGCCTTCGACCTCTCTCGATAGCCCTCGAAAGAACCGAGCCACGAGAAGTTCCACCCATCCGCATGCCGGGCCGCGGTGGCAAGGGTCTTGTCTCCCTTGCCCCCGATCCACACGGGGGGCCGCGGCTCCTGGGGGCCGAGGGGCCGACAGATCGCCCCCTTCATCGAGTAGTGCTTGCCCGAGAAGGTCAGCTCCTCGCCATCCAGAAGTCGCTGGACGATCTCGACCGCTTCACCGAGGCGTTCGATGCGGGCCGAGGCTCGATCGAACGTGATGCCGGCGGCTCGATATTCGGGCTCGTACCAACCGGCCCCCAGCCCAACATCGACCCGACCGTCCGAAAGCAGATCGACCGTTGCGGCCATCTTTGCGAGCAAACCCGGGTTGCGGAAGTCGTTGCACATCACGAGGGAGCCGATCCGGATCCGCTTAGTGATCGATGCCAGGGCGCTCATCAGCGTCCAGCACTCGAAAGACCCCTGGATCGTGTCCGGCCCCCCGTATTTGCTCCAATCGAGGAAGAAGTGATCCGAAACCCAGATGGAGTCGAAACCGGCCGTTTCAGCATTACGAGCCACGCGCGATATCGCATCCCACGACAGGGGGAGCCCGCCAAGGCTCGTGTCGTAGTGAGGCAGAGCAAGGCCGAGCTTCACCCGCGCAGTTTAGGATGCGACCGATGAAGGTCTCAGACATCATGACGGCGGCGTGCCTGACCGACTCTCCCGACGACACCGTCGCGGAGGCATCGGCCAAGATGCGCCAGAACCAAACAGGTTCGATCCTCGTTATGGATGCCGGCAGATTGACCGGGATCCTGACCGAGCGTGACGTGCTGCGCGTGGTCGCCGAAGGCAAGGACCCCAAGGTCGTGAGCGTTCAGGACGAGATGACCTCCGACCCGGTCACCATCCCGCCGCACACCGCCTTGCGGGACGCGGCCCAGACGATGTTCGACAAGTGGTTCCGTCACCTCCCGGTCATGACCAACGAGGGCGACGTCGTCGGGATCATCTCGTTGAGGGATCTGCTAACGATCGTTGCCGACAGCCTCGAAGAACCGACGGCCCTCCAGAACTTGACTGGTCACAAGCTGGTCCGCGACCGCCGGCTCGAGAGAGTCGAGATCGGCGACCTCGACTAA
>DASQLQ010000090.1:0-12423 GCA_035629935.1 Actinomycetota bacterium | reverse complement strand
CGAGCTCGCGGTGCTCGAATGGATGAACCACTCCGTAGCGGTGCTCGTGTGCCTCAGATAGACGTGGCCACCGATCGCTACCTGCCAGGCTGTCGGCCGATAGGACCAGAGACCCACCGGGACGGAGGACGCGTCCCATCTCTGCGATCGCCGATGAGCCCGAGCCGAAGTGTTCGATGGACGAGATCGACATGACGGCGTCGAATGAGCCATCGGCGAAGGGCAGTCGCAAGGCGTCGCCACGCACCAGAAGCGGCCGGCGCGTGAAGCGACGGCCTCGATCGGTGCGTTTCGGATCGAGGTCGACCGAGACACTAGTAGCTCCTCTGCGTTGAGCCTGGGCGGCCCAGTAGCCATCTCCGCCTCCCACATCGAGCAACTTGCGTCCGGACAGATCCCCGAGCCAGCCGAACAAGGTGCGGGCTTCGCGCGCCCGCGCGATGTGGATGCGGTGGCCGATGTGGCCGACGACGTCGATGGCCTTCACCGGCCGAGCTCCACGATTCCCTCGGCCACACGTTCCCACGACGTTGTCGGCGGCGAAGACGGTTCATCCCCAACCCGCTTAACGGCGCGCTGGATCGCATCCGCGAATGCGCTCGGGTCATCCGGTGGTGCCAGCTCCCCGTCGGTCCCTTCAGTGAAGCCTTCGGCCAGGCCCCCCACCTTGGTAGCGACCACGAGCCTTCCCGCGGAGCGGGCGAGGGGGACGATGCCGGATTGAGAGGCGCTGCGATAAGGAGCCACCACGACGTGATGGGAACCGAACAGCGCTGCAACCTCTGCATCGGCCACGTAACCAGGTCTCATGTCGACAAGGTGGCGCAGCCCCGCAGTCTCGATCCGCTCATGCCACCGATCGAGGGGCTCCCAGAAATGACCCGCGACCGTGAGCTCGATAGGAGCACCGCGTTCGACCAGGATGCGGACCGCTTCGAGCGCGATGTCGAGCCCTTTGTAAGCGCGGACGTGGCCGAAGAAGAGCAGTTTGTACGGCGGAGGTGCCGGCGCGGGCGTGCGTTCGATCTCGAGGTTGGGGGGATGGGGGACCACCGCCACCCGGAGGTCGGGGACCCAGCCGGCCAGCGTTTCGGCGTCCGTCGCCGCGTGCAGTAACGCACCGCGCAGGCGCCGAAGGATCCATCTCGTGAGCGCTGCATCCCCCGGCCTCGATTCGTGCGGCTTCAGATTGTGGACCACGGCCACCGAAGGTGTGGGCGAAGCTGCTGCCATCATTGCTCGGTAGGCGGGAGCGGTCGCCGGGGTTACCCATGGGAACACCAGTAGATCTGAGGATCTCGCTCGCCGGCCGGCCCGCCACCATGAGATGGGGTCCCACCAGCGCAGCTCGAACAGTGCTCCGCTCTGCCTAGCACCGGGACCCGTTTGGGGCCCCGCATAGAGAAAGCGCGGGTACTGGGATGCCCACGAGTAAACGTGCACCGTGTGTCCCATCGCCGTAAGGGCCTCCGTCAGCCGAGCGCCATGTTGAGAGATGCCTCCCGTCAACGGAGGCACCGGACCCACGTATGCGATCTCCATCCGGGCGAAGGATAGGAGAGTCAACTGCTACCTTCTGGCAGGTGAGCTCAGAGACCCGACCCTCCCCAGATCAACGAGACCAAGACCCCGCGTGGATGGGGACCGGCTCGATGCCGCTCGACGTCGGTCTCGAGATCCAGCGCCGGCGGGCCGAACTAGGGGCCTACAACCGTTGGATCGTCGACGAGCTGGCTCCCTATGTGGGCCGCAGCGTCCTCGATATCGGGTGCGGTACCGGCAACCTCCTGGAGTTTTTCTTAGACCGTGACCGAGTTGTGGGGATCGACATAGGGGAGGAGTTCGTCGAGCTCGCCGGTAAGCGGTTCGCCGATCGTGAGAACCTCCGTGTTGAGGTCGCGGACATCACCGATCCGGCTTGTGTCTCGCTGGTGGGGGAGACCTTCGACACCATCATCTGCGTGAACGTCCTCGAACACATCTCCAACGACTCACTCGCACTCGCGCACATGAATCAGCTTCTGGATCCCGGGGGCCGCGCCTTGCTCTTCGTCCCAGCACTTCCTCTCCTTCACGGGAGCATGGACGAGGTGGACGGCCACTACCGACGCTATACAAGGAGAAGCCTGCGTAGCCGTATGACGGAGGCAGGCTTCACCATCGAACAGTCCCATTACATGAACTTCCCGGGGATGTTGGCTTGGTTCCTAGACGCAAAGGTGTTGCGACGGAAATTCGTCCCTGCGTCACACGACGGATTGTTCCAGCGGATGGTGCCGCGCATCGCAGCTGTCGAACGCAGGATCCGGCCCCCCGTTGGGCTCTCCCTTGTGGTCGTCGGCCGAAAGGCAGCGTAAAGCGTATGGATCCAGACGGAACGCTCACGCGCATGAAACAGGACTGGAACGAGCGCGCGCGTTCGGATGCAGAGTTCTTCATCGCGAAGACCCAGGATTCGAAGGCGTTCGACGCATCGGCAGCCGACGATCTGACGAGTCTGTTGCAGGGGATCGAATCGTTCGTTACGCAGGATGCCCGGGTTCTGGACCTGGGCTGCGGGATCGGTCGCTTGATCAAACCGCTTGCACCTCGAGTCGCGGAGCTTCACGGCGTCGACGTGTCGGGCGAAATGATCGAACGGGCTCGGGCCTACCTAGTGGATATCCCCAACGTCTCCCTTAGCGAGAACAATGGGTCGGACCTATCGGGATTGAAAGATGGCATGTTCGATGTCGCGTACTCGTATCTGATGTTCCAGCACATCCCCGATAGCCAAATCGTCGAGACGTACCTGCGCGAGGTGAACCGGGTCCTCAAACCCGGGGCCGCATTCAAGTTCCAGATCGATGGACGCGGCGACAGGGTTTTCTGGCGCGTCTACAGGGCGTTGCGCGGTCACAGCAGCTGGCGAGGAGCGTTGTGGACCGAGTCGGGCGTCGTCGAAGCCGTCGGACGAGCCGGTTTCGACGTTGTCGATGTCCGCGTGGACCCCCGCCAGCACGGCGCCATGCGCTATGCCTACTTGTGGGTCACATGCATCAAGCGCAGCTGAATCTCCCTCCGCTGTCACTCAACGCGTGGCTGAGGTACGACTTCATCGAGCGCATCCTCGCCGGGTTGGAGGGGGTCGGCCGGGTCCTCGAGGTCGGCACCGGCCAAGGTGCGATCGGAGCCCGGCTGGCCAGTAGGTACGACTACACGGGAGTCGAGCCTGACCTCGATTCCTTCGCAGTTGCCCGAAAGCGCTTGGAACGGGTGGGCCGCGGCCGCATGGTGAACGGATTCGTGTCCGATCTTCCGGCAGATGCGACGTTCGACCTCGTGTGCGCGTTCGAGGTACTGGAACACATCGAAGATGACGTCGCGGCGCTGCGCGAGTGGGGTGCGAGGGTGCGGCCGGGTGGCTACGCCATGATCAGTTCGCCCGCGTTCCCGGATCGCTTCGGTCCGTTCGATCATTTCGCCGGCCATTTCAGACGTTATGACCGGCAGCAGTTCGCCGACCTCCTCACGGCAGCCGGGTTCGAAGAACCTTCTGTGTTCACCTACGGCGCCCTGCTGGGACAACTGCTCGAGACGATCCGGCACCGCGTGACGGCGCGCAAGGCGTCGCCGGTGTCGATGGAGGAGAGGACGGCTGCGAGCGGGCGTTGGATGCACCCGGATCGCCTCGGGTGGCTCACGCACGCGGCCTCGGCCCCCTTCAGGGTTCTTCAGCGGCCGTTCGCCAACGGCAACGTGGGGACCGGTTTCGTGGCCGTAGCCCGACGGGCCGGACCGAGCTGACTGTGGCTCCGGGCATCACGCGCGCACTGCGTGTCACCTTGGGTCTAGCGGCCCTCGTCGCATGTGTGGTGGCGTTCACTCAAACGTGGGATCGATCCCGCGATCTCGTCATCCCGGGATGGGAGAAGCTCCTGGGGGCCGGCGTTCTGATCCTCGTCGGTCTCGTCTGCGGGGCGAACGGGTGGCTCTATCTGCTCGAGCGCAGGGGGTCCCGGAGGTTGGCGGCCACGTTCTATCTGTCTCAGATAGGTAAGTACCTGCCCGGGGCGATCTGGCAGCCTGCCGGACAACTTGCGATGGCGGTGACGGAGGGTGTGCCGGCCCCAACTGCTTCGACCGCCGTTGCGGTCTACATGCTGACGTTGATCGCGGCGGGTGGGACCGTCGGGTTGGGAGTGGCGATCTCCGGCGCCGATCTTCCACTTGCAGCTCGCCTGGTCCCCCTAGCCGGGCTGGTGCCCATCGCTCTCTTGCGACGCGCATGGATGTCGCGAATGTTGGATCGGTTGCACGCACGTGTTCCCCGGGTCCCATCCGGCGAGGTTGTGCCGGGGCAGCCAGCGATCCTCGCCTCGTATCTATGGGGGATCGGAGTGATGATCGCTACGGGGGCCGCGTTCTATGTCCTGGCCACTGCTTACACATCGGATGTCGGGCCGGCGACGGCCGTTGCTGCCTTCGCTTTCGCTTGGACAGTCGGCTTTCTGGCCATCCCGGTTCCGGCAGGCTTGGGAGTGCGCGAGGCGTTGCTGGTCGCCACCCTCGGATCCGCAACCCGCCCCGGAGTCGTGCTCGCGACTTCCTTGGTCTACCGGCTGGTGTCGATCGTGGCCGAGGTCGGGATGGTCGGTGTCACTCGCATCGGTCCTCGATCACGCCCGCTCGAGGAGTGACGCCTGGCGCTTCCCGATCCGCGGTGCACGACGTTCCCACGGGAAGGCCGCGAAGCAAGCGAGCACGACGACCACCGAAGAGGCGATCCACGGTAGATGCACGCTCTCGTAGTCCCACCATCCAGAGTGCCGCCACAACACGTAATAGCCGAAGTCGCCGACCAACAGGTAGCCGACGGTAGCCCAGACACTTGCGATAACGAGGAAAGGAACGGTTCGCCGCGTTGGGTTTGCCAACAGGAACGGAACCGGCCACATCAGATACTGCGCGCCGAACCCCGAAGCGAAGACTAGGAAGCCCAAAGCCACTGCTGCCGTCAGATCGATCGGGTTGGCCCGTCTCCACAACCACCACGCGATAAGGAGCCCCGCCAGGGTGACCCACTTGCCGACTGATCTCAGCACCCCGTACCACTGGAAGAAACGTTCGTCCCCGAAAGTGACCCTGATCAGCCCGGTCCATCCCCATTCGCCAACGTAGGAGCCGTAGCCGATGACGCGAGACAGCCCCTTCGTCACACTCGTATCGACTACGAGCTGGTAGGTAAGCAGGAAAGCGAGGGGAACGCCCGCGGCTGCAACGATCGTGACTAGGCGCGACTTGTTAGTGCGCAGGGCCCTGAGCAAACCGGTCCCGAGGATGACGGGCCACGTCTTGGCCGCGATGGCGACGCCCAACAGGGCTCCTGCCCACGCGGGGCGCTGTCTGAGTGCAAAGAGCAAACCGGCAACGCCAAAAGCCAGCACGAAGGGTTCCATCTGGCCGTGGATCCCCGTAACGAGAAGCGCGAGTGGCAGACAGGCGTATTGCCATCGCCTCAACTCTGGACGGTCCGTGGCCAAGAGCCCGATGAGCCATACGAGGACAACGTCGGCAACGACCGAATAGAGCTTGCCAACGATGATCCACGACACTCCCGTCCAGTGCACCAGTGCTACATGGGCTGCGTAGATGTAGGAGAGCAACGGGAAATAGTTGACCTCTGGATCGCGACCTTCCAGCAGGATCGTCCCGGTCAGAGGCATGCCCCAACCGAAATCGAGCGGTTGCCCCAGGGCGGGTTCCACGAGACCGGCCACTTCGACGGATTGCGTGCTGCGAGCGGTTAGCAAGACGATCGCGATGCGTGCGAGAGCGGCAACCACGAGTGTGGTCCTCAACGAGGGCTTCCAGTCCCACCGTTCGGCAAGGACTAAAAGCACCATGCCTGCCACGAGTATGAAAAGCACGCCGAGGAAGAAGATCAATCCACCGGCTCCCGAGGCGAGGAGATCAGAAGGATGCCGGGTCGATGTTGTCGCGCGGCCTGCTCACCCGAACGATGAGATCGGCCAGTAGGCCGATCACAAGGACCTGGAAGGCGGCGAAGATCATCAGGAGGGTGTTCGTGGTTACGTAGAGATCCTTCGTGATCAGGTCGTAGCCCAGTTTCGTGAACGCAACGAGGATCATCAATGTCCCCACCGGAAGGAAGACTCGCAGGGGGTTGAACGTGAGCACCATCCTGATCACTTGTGTCAGGTACCGCTTCGTGTCCTTCCACCAATGGAACTTCGACTCACCGGCTCGAGGGGCGTACTCGATCGGTACATATTTGATCGAATAGCCGTTCGTCAGGAAACACATCGTCATCGTGCTCACGCACGAGAAACCATGCGGCAATAGATGGAGGAACTGCGCTGCGATCACTTTCCGGAAGGCTCTGAAGCCGGAGTTCAGATCGGGGATGGGTTCCTCGACCAGGTATTCCGCCAACCTCCGGATGAACCATTTCGTTGGTACTCGCAAGAGACGGGCGGTTCCCTGTTCGGACGTCCGCGCCCCGACGATCTGGTCGCATCCCTCCAACTCCTTGACCAAGGCAGGGATCTCGGTGTTGGGATAGGTCATGTCGACATCCGTCCACACGACGACCTCTCCGAGCGCCGAACGTGTCCCGACTCTGCGAGCGAACCCGGTCCCTCGGTTCCGGCCCAGCTCGATCAGTCTGATCCCCTCGATCGATCTGACCTCCTCGAGTGACCCATCGGTCGAGCCGTCGTCGACCACGATGATCTCGTAGGAGTAGTGGGAGGAGTCGAGGGCCGCTTGGATGCGTTCGATCTCTGCCCGGATGTGGCCTTTCTCGTTGAACACGGGCAGGACGACAGAAACGTCCAGTTCCTCCGCCTCAGCCATCGATCCTCCTCTGCCCTTGAGCGCCAAATCTACTGTTCGGCCGGCTCAGGACGTGACCTCGGCTGGTTTCCGTGCGACTGCTATCACCGACAGGCCGAAAGGAGGTCGCACCCGGTTCTCGATCTTCGCCAGCACCGGAACGATCTTGTTGTACAGCGAATATTGAGAGTTGGACACGATCTGACGCTTCAAGATCCGGCCGTTGACGAACCAACCCAGCGTGCCAACCATGTTCATGTAATAGAGGCGTTCGATCTCGAATCCGGCACGCTGCAACCTTGCTTGCACCAGAGGTTTCGTGTACCTCCGGAAGTGATCGTCCGCGACATCCATCGTCCCGAAGAGGAAGCGGAAGGCAGGCACCAGCAGTAGGAGTCGGCCTCCCGGGACCAGGATCTCTTGTATGTGGGTCAGAGCGCGGCCATCGTCCTCGATGTGTTCTAGGACGTTGGCACAAACGATCGTGTCGATCTTCTCGTCGGCAAGTTCCATGATCTTGGGGTCGGCGATGTCGATCAATTCGGCTCGGAAGTTGGGTCTGTCCCCGAACCGAGCCCGCATCTCGTCGATGAATTCCCGGGCGACATCTATCCCAATGACGAGCTCGCGATCGATGAATTGCTTGGTTATGTTCCCTATCGCACAGCCCACGTCCACGATCCGATCGCCGATGAAGGGACGGAACTGCTCGACGATCCATTCGTTGTAACGATCGACCTGCTCCAACCGCTGTTGGATCTCGAGGCCGAGCCCGGCACTTCGGCCGACCGTGCCTGATTCTTGATCGGTCATTGAGAAGTCGCGCTGACCAATTCCTCGTCGGAAGCGGATGTGGTTTCCGCGGCGGTTCGCTTGAGAAGCAGGTGCTTACGGAGGCCGAGGATGCTGAGGAAGAACGATCCGAACGCGGTCTGCACCCCAAGACCGACTAGCGTCAGGCCGAGGAGGCCGGTGTGGCTGTCTCTAGAGATCACCGATGCGCTGGATGACGCCCCGAGTCCCAGCGAGATCAATAGCCCTAATCCAACGGCGAAGAGTCCGGCCCCCAGCAACAGGCCGTGCTCGAGTCGAACACGCGGCCACAGGCGCTCGAGGAGGGGCTCGTGCTCACCGAGGTAGAGAACGCCGTAGCTGCGAGCGAAGACTCCGAGTTGCATGATCTGAGAGCCGACGAGAGTTGCAGCGGCACCTACCACCATCGTGACGATCCCCCATTCGCGACCGAAAACCGTGATCGGTCCGGCGGCCAACGGCAGAAGTGCTGCAAGACCGAGCAGCGTAAGGATCAGTCCCGGCATCAAGAAGAGGAACGTCGAGCTGTAGACCAGCATCAGCCGCAGGTGGCGCCAGCCATCCCGCAGGCTGCTCAACTTCGATTCGCCGGCTCGCAGCCGGTACTCGATCGGGACTTCGTCGATCTTCAGCCCGCGGCGCCGCGCCTTGAGGATCATCTCGGAAGCAAACTCCATGCCGATGGCTTGGAGATTGAGTCGAGGAAGCGCCGATTTACGAAGGCATCGCAGACCACAGTGAGCATCAGATACACGTACGCCAAAGAGGAGATTTAGTAACGCCGTCAGCACCGGGTTCCCGATCCAGCGATGTGCCCATGGCATCGCCCCGTGATGGATCTTGCCGCGGAACCTGGACCCCAGAACTAGATCGTTGCCCTGCTTGAGTGACTCGATGAAGGGCTTCATCTTGGTCAAGTCGTAGGTCCCGTCGCTGTCGGCCATCACGATGAATTCGCCCCGGGCCTGGGCCAATCCGGCAAGGTATGCGCTTCCGTACCCGCGCCGTGGCTCATGGATGACCCGAGCACCTCGTTCCTCCGCGATCACCACCGAGCTGTCGGTCGACCCGTTGTCGACGACGATCACTTCGCCGCGGAGGCCGGTAGTCCCGATGCCCAACCAAGCCTCCTCGATAACGCCCGCGATGGCTGCTTCCTCATTGAGGCAGGGCAGCACAACGGAGATATCGATCGGGAGATCGACGGACAAAGGGTGTACGAGCGACATGACCTCGGGATTATAGGCGGGCCTTACTCCGGTTCCCGCGTCCCGAATTGTTCCTTTATCGGCGGACGCCATTAGGCTCGCCTCCATAGACAGACGGTCTGAACCACCGCAAGGAGGGGCGTTAGCCCGGTGAGAGCTGACGCTCGGATCGCTTCCGGTCCCGTACGCCAAAGGATCAGCCTAGGGGCCTGGTTGTTGTTGATGGTTCGCATCCATCCTCATCTCACGGTGCTCATCGTCGTCGGAGTGGCGATGCGCGTGGTCACGATGGTCGCGTTCCAACCGGCGCTGCTCCTCCATGCCGATGCCTACGGATATCTCAGGGTGGCCGATGACCTCGAACCGTCGCCCCCTCGGCCGAGCCTGTATCCGTTGCTACTCAGACTCGTATACCCATTCCACAGTCTTTTACCGGTGGTCGTGGTCCAGCACATCGCCGGGTTGGCCATGGCCATCGGGGTTTATGCACTGCTCAAGAAACTCGGCGTGGGTCCATTTGGTTCCGCGGTGGGATCCGCTCCTTTGTTCCTCGACGCGTACCAACTCAACATCGAGCACTACGTGCTTTCCGAGACGCTCTTCCAGGTCCTCGTCCTCGGCGCCTTGTTCTTGATCGCTGCACCGCGGACCCCATCCCCCCGCGCTTTGGTGTTGGCCGGTTTCCTCCTTGGGCTGTCGGGGATCACCCGCGTGACGGGAGTGGTGCTTCTGGGCCCGGTGATCCTCTACCTCTTGTGGAAGAGAGTGGGGCTGAAGCCGATCGCGGCGTGTCTCGGCGCGGCCCTGATCCCACTCCTGAGTTATGCGACCTGGTTCTATCTGGTGTGGGGAGACTTCGCCCTCACGAGCCGCGGCTCATTGATCTTCTTCGGCCGGGTATCGCCATTCGCCGATTGCCGCACGGAAAGCCTGCCCGAGTACCAGCGGGTCCTTTGTGATGTACGACAGCCGTCCGATCGGCCGGGAACCGAGTTCTACGTATGGAGGATCCTGCACCCACTCTCACCTCTCAGGGATTTCGAGCCTCCACGCGGGAAGGAGCTAGACGACGTGCTCAGTGACTTCTCGCGGCGGATAGTCATCGCCCAACCATTCGATTACGCGCGCGTGGTCGGTGGGGACCTGCTGCATTACTTCGCCCCCGGACGGTGGGAGGGGGAACGAGATGCCCAGCAGGAACAGTGGGAGTTCGCCGACACACCCGATCTCGGCCCCGACGACGTAGCCACCCTCAATGCTTTGAAGGCAACCGGGGACAATCTGCCGAAGGTGATCCGTGACTATCGCGGTTCGCCCGAGCCGACCGGACTGTGGGGAGACGAGCCTCCGCCGAAGTTCGAGATCGTCGGGCCCTTCGCCAGGTTCCTCGACGGTTACCAAGACATCGTCTACACACACGGCCCACTCCTCGCGTTGGCCACACTGCTCGGCTGCGCTGGTGTTGTTCTGAGACCCGTACCGGGTCGTCGCCGGTCCGTCCGGCCGGAAGCATTCCTGTTCACCGCTACGGGCTTCGCTCTACTTTTCGTTCCGGCCGCGACGGCCGTCTTCGATTACCGGTATCTCCTTCCTGCTATGCCCTTGCTGAGCCTGGCGGGCGTGTTGGGTGCTCACACGATCGAGCAACATCGGCGACCGCCCGGCCGGCACCTGAAGCTGTAGCGCTATTAGCGAGGGATGCGCTGGGCCTTGCGCGGCTTCGCCTCTAGCTCTTTCATGGCGGCATCGAGGTCCTGCCACGGACCCTCCGCAACGGGGAGGAACGGATCCCCGACCTCAGCGACGCGTTCGAAGATCGACTCCATGTTCCAGTCGGATGGATGGATGTCCTCCAGCTCGTCCCAGTTGAAGGGCGTGCTCACCGTCCCACCAGGTTCGGGCCGGACCGAGTAGGCGCAGGCGATGTTGGCGCCTTCACGATTCATGTTCACATCGAGGAACACCTTCGGTCCGCGTTTCTTGATCTCCCATTCGACGGTCGTGGTCTCGGGATCGGCCGCGTGCACGATGTCGGAGACGGTGCCGACGAACCCCCGTATCTGGTCGTAGTCGTATTTGCCCCCTGTGGGGATCATGATCTGCATCCCCGTCGCGCCCGAGGTCTTCGGGTAGCTTTCGATACCGAACCGATCGAGCACTACCTTGACCAACGAGGCGGCGTGCTGAACGTCTTCCCACGTCGCTCCGTCCATCGGGTCCAGATCGAAGAACGCATATGACGGATGCGTCTGGTCCCGGCCGCGTGAATGCAGTGGGTGGAACTCGATGCAACCGAGGCTTGCGACCCAGAGCATCTCCGCGACATCGCAAACACTCACGAAGTTGATGATCTTCCCGCCTCTGTCGGCATTGATCGGGATGCGATGAACCCACTTCGGGGTGTGCTTCGGTGCGTTCTTCTCGTAGAAGAAGTCACCCTCGACTCCGTTGGGCATGCGCTTCAGTGTCAGCGGGCGCTCTTGCAGATGAGGAAGCATCGTGGTCGAGATGTTGAAGTAGTAGGTGAGCAGGTCTCCCTTGGTGTAGCCCTCCTTCGGCCAGTACAACTTGTCGAGGTTGGAGAGCCTCAACTCACGTTCTCCGGCGCGCGCGTACCAGTGTTCTCCGCGCTTCTCAGTCGGCAGTTCGAGAGGGAAGGCCAGGGTTGTGGGGGTGGTCACGAGGGTAGGAAACCACACACCCCACTGACTAGCGGGAAGACCCAGGAGGTGAACCATGATGGCGAAGATCGCTTTCATCATCGATGAGATGTTCGAGGATTCCGAGTTCAAGGTTCCTTACGAGCGAGCAAAGGAGGCCGGGCATGAGCCCGTCATCATCGGCCTCGAGGCAGGCAAGGAGCTCATGGGCAAGAAGGGCGAAGTGAAGATCACGACCGAGAAGTCGATCGACGAAGTCACTCCGGAGGAGTTCGACGCATTGGTCATCCCCGGCGGTTACTCGCCCGACAAGATCAGGTCGAACCGCGGAATGGTCGCGATCACGAAGGGCATCTTCGAGGCATCCAAGCCTGTTGCGGCGATCTGTCATGCGGGCTGGATGTTGGCCGAAGCAGACATCATCAAAGGCAAGACGGTGACCTCGTGGCCGTCGATCAAGACTGACCTGATCAATGCGGGAGCGAACTGGGTGGATCAAGAGGTGGCCGAGGACGGAAACCTCATCACGTCCCGCAAACCAGATGACCTGGAAGCGTTCAGCAAAGCCTTACTCGCCCAGATAGAACAGAGCCCCAGCTCTTAGTTCTGAGCAAGAATCGCAACGCGATAGCGCCGCGGAAGTGCGGCAGAAAAGGTTTGGGGGACCTCCGAGGAGGTCCCCCATTTCTGTTGCACTGGAGCCGCGCTAGCGGGTGAGCGATTCTCTGCTCAGAACGGCTTACAGAACGTCGTCGGCTCCTTCGCCGGTTGCAGCTCCGGGGGCCGGTTCAGGCGTAGCGCGTTCGAGCCCGGTAAGGCTCTCGTACACGAGCGCCGCGGCCGATGCCCCGATTATCGGTCCGACCGCGTACACCCACAGGTCACCCCACGGGATGTTGCCGACC
>DASQLQ010000089.1:0-9928 GCA_035629935.1 Actinomycetota bacterium | reverse complement strand
CTACGACGAGGACCTCGACGACTGCTGCCTGAACGATGGTGACTTCTGGGTCCTGACGGAGGACAGCACGCGCTACGCCGCCAGCACCTGCACGATCACCGGTTCCAACGACCGTTCGGTCGAGTGCACGTTCGACGAGATTTCCGATTCGTCGGATAACGAAGTTGTCATGGCTGCTGCCGACGACTGTGCAGTGCAGGACTCCGACGACAACGACTGCAGCACGATCGGTGACGCTCCGATCGGCGAGTCTGCTTCGCCTGGTTTCACGGACGCTCCTGACCTCGAGGACTGCGTCTACAACGAGGCCGACGGCACGATCGACTACATCTTCGATGAGAACCTTCAGGAGGACTCGGTTGACGACACCGACCTAGAGGCCGTTGACCAGGATGGTGACGAGTCCGCATCTGAGGACATCGACCAGGTCGAGGACAACGTTGCTACGGCTAGCTTTGACGAGTCCGTCATCGAGGATGCCGTGGGTTGCAACGTCAACGACGAGTCGCTCACGGACACGTTCGATGATGGAAACGACGGAAACTTCAACGCACCTGCTTCGATCGGTCGTGGTGGAGGCTCCGGTAGCACCACCACTGCAACTCAGACTTCGGTGAGCACCAGCACCAGTACCAGCACCAGCACGGTGACTGACTCGCCGAGGACGATCAACGCACCGACCTCGCTGACCATCAACTACAAGAAGGGACGCCCGAAGTTCAAGCGTGCCTTCCACGGTCGTGTCGGCAACCGCTTTGGTAGGTGTCAGAGTGGTCGTTTGGTCAAGCTTCTGAAGAACGGCAAGAACACCGGTCAGGCGACGAGCAAGGCCGATGGTTCTTGGAAGGTTCGTAAGAAGGGCAAGGCTGCCAAGGGACGTTTCCAGGCAACTGCGGCACGGAAGGTATTCACCAGAGGTAACGGTGACACCGTCGTGTGTGGCAGGGGCGAGTCCAGGCTCCTTACTCGAGGCCGTTAGCTAGGTAGCAGTTCCTCGCTGATTCAAGCGAGACGTTTCACAGAACCGGCCCCTTCGGGGGCCGGTTCTTTTTTTGCCCGTCTTGGCCGATGTGGGTGAAATGGAGAACTTTCCATTACTCTCCTCGTTATAGAGGGGAGAGTCCCGAGGGGGATAGTCCCGAACGGAACAGGAGGAAGTATGAGAAACAGAGCTACAGCGTGGGTGGCGGCCCTGGCGGCCGTGTCCCTCGTCAGCGGGATGCTGATGGTCTCGGCGAGCGCGCACATCGGCGCTAGCCACTCGCCCATCGACACCGACCAACCGGACCTTCTATCGGTCGAGGTCGTTGACGACGGATCGGCGACCTATTGCTTCGACGATGTCGTGACCGACTTCAACGCCGCCGGCGACTTCTTCTTGTCCGGCTACGACGCGGACACGGTTGCGGTGGGCGATGACGGCGATCCGGATCCCGATGACGAGAACTGCATCCTGATCGACTTCGATGACGATCGCGATGTCAGCAACTTCACTATCGGTTTCATCGCCGAAGGTGCGGCCGAGACGCGTGCGGGCGACGAGTCCCCGGCCAACGCGGCCGAGCTCGAAGGTTCGACAGCTACGGGTGGCGAGGGTACGACGGTTGCTCCCAACCTCACTGAATGGGATGCATCCAGCTCCGACGAGATCGACTACACCTTCGACGAGCAGATCGACTGCGACCGGGCCGAGGCCGGCGACCCCGCCACCTACGGTTTCTACGATGAAGATGCGGTGCTGTTCGAAGGAACAGCGGTCACCGACTGTGACGACGACGACGGTGTAGTCACGGTCGAGTTCGCCGTCGGTGATGTCGACGACGCCGTGCGCGTGTTCGTGGACGAGAACAACGGAACCGACGAGAACTGCGAGCCCGATCCGGAGAGTGTGGACGGGTGCACCAGCATCGAGGCCGAAGGTGACGAGACAGACGATTCACCGGACCTCGAGAGCGTCGAGCGCACCGACGACGACGAGTGGACGTTCACGTTCGACGAGGACCTCGACGACACCTCGTGTGACTTCACTCTGTTCCACGTCTATAAGGAGGACGGCACCGAGGAGACGGGCACTGCGTGCGACGAGGACGACGACACCGTCGAAGTCGACTTCGCAAACCTTGCCGAGGACTCCGCCGACAGCGAGTTCCCGTTGGCAGCTGTCGAGGCGAACGCCGTTGACGACGATGACGACGCGGCCCCCAACACGATTGGCGACGCCGCGGTTGCGGACTCCGGTGAGGCTGCCGGCTTCACGGATGCTCCCGACCTCGAGGTCGTTACCGTTACAGACGAGGACGACGGTTTGGTCACGTACTTCTTCGACGAGCCGATCGACGACGATTTCGCGTTCGACGAGAACGACTTCGAGCTCGTTGACCAGGATGGCGACACCGTTGGTGGTAACGACATCGACGACGCCGAGGATGACTTCGTGACCGTCGAGTTCGACAGCGACGATGTGCTCGATGCCATTGGTGGCGCCGTGCTCGACGATGCAGCAGCCGACTGGAACGGTGATCTGAGCGAGCCGGCAGCGGCCGGATTCGGCTCCACAAGCACGTCGACGACAACGACCACGACAACCTCTCCGACGGCGTCGACGCCTCCTCCACCCAGCGTGGTGCGCGTTGGAACGACGCTGTCCATCAAGTACGACCGCAAGCCTGCGAGGAAAGCAGCATTCAAGGGCGCCGTCCGGTCTCGGGTCCACAAGTGTGAGACCGGCCGTCAGGTCGAGCTTCACCGGCGCAAGACCGGTGTCGTGGGACGCGACATGAGCAATGCCAAGGGCAAGTGGAAGGTTCGCTACCCGAGGGCGAGAGGCAAGTTCTTCGCCGAAGTGCTCCGGAAAGTGTTCACGCGACGTGACGGCGCGACCGTCATATGCAAGAGCGACTCGACGGTGGACTAGCAGAGCTCGAGAACGGATCTAGGTATCAGGGACCGGCCCCTTCGGGGGCCGGTCCTTCTTCTTGCCCCTGCCGTGTAGCGTCTGCGCGATGTCGAGGCGGATCTCCGGGCTACTGACGCTCGTCGCGCTGGGAGCGGTCGCGACCACGGCCGTGGTCGCCCAACGATCGCAGGAACCTGAAGGCCCCCCGAACGTCCTGGTCATCGTCACGGACGATCAGCGAGCCCGCGGGACCCTCGGAGTCATGCCCGCGGTACGACGCTGGTTCGCCGGCGATGGAACCAGGTTCGTGAACGCCTTCACGACGACGCCTTTGTGTTGCCCGGCACGGTCTTCGATCCTTACCGGTCGATACGTCCACAACCACGGGGTGAAGCACAACGTCGATTCCATGGGGCTGGATCAGACCCGGACGATCCCCACCCTTCTCCACGACGAGGGATACCGGACGGCCATTGCTGGGAAGTTCCTCAATAGGTGGGATCCCGAGACCGCTCCGCCAGGCTTCGACCGGTGGGCCATATTCCTTGCGGGTGAGTACTACGACCGGACCTTCAACATCGACGGGACCGTGAGCCGGGAGCCCGACTACACGAACGCGGTGGTTCTGCGTAACGCCCTGGAATTCGTGGACGATTTCGAAGAGAACGAGGACCAACCATGGTTCATGTACGTGGGCACCGGGGCCGCACACGCGCCGTTCACGGCCGAGCCTGCTTATGAGGATGCGCCCGTACCCACCCGTTATCCGGATCCCTCGGTCTACGAAGTCGATACGTCCGACAAGCCGGACTTCATCGCCGGGAAGTCCAATCGCAAGTACCTGCGGCGCAAACAACTGCGGGCCCTGATGTCCGCCGACGATCTCGTCGCAACCCTGTTCGAGCGACTGGAGGAAGCCGGTGAGCTCGACAACACGATCGCAGTGTTCATGGCGGACAACGGGATGCTCTGGGGCGAGCACGGGTTCACCGGCAAGCGCCACCCTTATAGCGACTCGATCAGGATCCCGTTGTTGTTGAGATGGCCGGGCCATATCGATCAGGGCGCGGAGGACGAGCGCCTCGTAGCCAATATCGATATCGCACCGACGGTTATGGACGCGGTGGGTGCCGACGTCTTGGCGAGCGATGGGTTTTCTCTGCTGGGTGCGACTCGGCGGGAGCACCTGCTCGTCGAGCACTGGGGAGATGAACAGACCTCGATCCCGGATTGGGCTTCGATCCGGTCGCTCTCCCAGCAATATACGGAGTACTACCGGTCGGGGGGCGCTGTGCTTTTCCGCGAGTACTACGACCTAGAGCGCGATCCCTATCAGTTGAGGAATCGGGCCGTCGGTAGAACCTCACCCCGTATGGATCGGTTGCATCGACGGCTGGCGCGTGAGCGGGAGTGTGTAGATCAGACCTGCCCGTAACCTACCTGCCATGCGTCGTGCCAAGCGTTCCAAGCGTTCAGTCGGCCTGAGATCCGCCGGCCTACTTCTCGCGTCGATCATCGCAGTGGCCTGCGGGGCGGCGCCGACGGGGGCCGAACAGAAACCGGCTCCACCCGGAGCACCCAACGTGTTGATCTTCGTGACCGACGATCAGCGCGCCGACTCGACCTTGGCGTTGATGGCGGCGACCAGGAAATGGTTCACGCGACGCGGTCGAACCTTCACGCACGCATATGCGACCACGCCGCTGTGCTGTCCATCGCGGACTTCCATCCTCACTGGACAGTACGTACACAATCACGGCGTCAGAAAGAACAATCAGGGACATCGCCTTCCACAGAAGCGGACGTTGCAGCGCACCTTGTGGCTGAGTGGGTACAACACCGCTTTGGCGGGAAAGTTTCTCAACGGTTGGCCACTCGAACGAGATCCACCCTTCTTCGATCGATGGGCTTTCCAGAGATGGGGTTACTACGACACCCAGTTCAACGTGAACGGCACGATCGAGGACGTGGCCAAGTATTCGACTACGTACACGGGAGATCGAGCCGTCGAGTTCCTCGACGAGTTCGAGACCGAGGATCCCGTTCCCTGGTTCATGTACGTCGCTCCGTTCGCCGCCCATAAGCCGTTCATTGCACAAGAGCGCTATGCGAAGGCGAATGTCGGCAAGTGGCACGGTAACCCTGCCGTGCGTGAGCGCAACCTGAGTGACAAACCGGAGTTCATCAAGAACCGAAGGTTGACGCCGCAGGAAGGTCATCAGCTGCGTAAGAAGCAGTTGCGGACCTTGTTGTCGGCCGACGATGTCGTGGGCCGGGTGATGCAGCGCCTCAAGCAGAACGGCGAGCTGAACGACACTCTCGCGTTCTTCATCTCGGACAACGGTTTCTCGTGGGGGGAGCACCACCTCAACGGCAAGAGACTGCCGTACAAGGAGTCGGTTCGCGTCCCCCTGTTGATGAGATGGCCGGGTCACGTTGCGAGGAAGTCGGAGGATCATCGTCTGGTCAGCAACCTCGACCTTGCCGCCACGATCTACGGGGCAACCCGGATCGACCCCCCTCACCGCTTGGACGGGATGTCTCTCCTCAAGAAGAAGGTTCGGGATCGGCTGTTGCTCGAGTCCTACGGCAACTTCCAGAACGGCCTGCCGTCATGGGCCTCCACGCTTACCTCTACTTACCAATACGTCGAGTACTACGGAAGGAAGGGAAAGCGGATCTTCCGGGAGTACTACCGGATGGACCGGGACCCCTGGCAGCTCAAGAACCTCCTGGGGAACCGGACGCACAGGGACGATCCCTGGGGGCCCCCGCTCAAGGCCCAGCTGGCCCAGGATCGGGCCTGTATCGGCGACAGCTGCCCCTAGATGTCCCCCCTGGCCCTTCCCGGGGTTTGGAGGGCCTGGGCCGGGGGGAAAACCACCCGAGAAAGCTCGCTCTGACTCTTGGAAAATCGGGTAACTGCGGGTAACATCGCTTTCCCGTTCCGTTGACCTGGGACCCACGGACCAGCCGTAGGGAAATACCAGGCCCGGGGGCGCCGTTTGAACTACCAGACGGCCGCAAGAGATAACGGGGTGTTCACGACTGCACAAGCTATCTAAGGAGGCAACAGTGTCCCTAGCGGACACCGACGACAAGCTCGACTGGCAAGAGGAAGCTGCCTGCAGGGCGTACGACAACTTGGTTTTCTTCGGCGAGGAGGGCGAATCCGAGCTGGAGAAGCAGGCGCGCGAGTCCCGGGCGAAGGCGATCTGCCGTACCTGCCCGGTCCTCGAGCCGTGCCTCGAGTTTGCGATGGAGACCAATCAGAAATACGGGATCTGGGGTGGGCTCACCGACAAAGAGCGTGCCTCGCTGAAGCGTCGCAGGGCTCGCGCCCGCCGCGCCTCCTAGCTACTCCACCCAATTCCTGGGCCTTTATCTGGAGGGCTAGCCTCGATATCGTGGCTACTTAACCCACGAAGCAACAACTTTACGCTCCCGAGCGTCGTTTCTTAGAGGGGGAAGAACGCTCTCGGCCCGCGCAAGGCGGTCTGAGAGTCCGATATCGGAGGTGGACTCTTGAGTCGAACTGAAACGCGCGGGCTGGCTCGCACGATCCTGGCCCTGGTGGTGGCGATGCTGGTGGCCTTCGTCCTATTCACCAACGTTCCACCGAGCGGCGGGATCGTCAATGCCCAGACGTCGCCTACGAATACGTGCGGAGCCACGATCCAGTGGCTGAACCCCTCTGCGAACGGCCTTCAGTCTGAGATCGCGGACGAGAACCCCGAGGACCCGACCGGACCCGACCGTTTCCACCTGGTGGCCTGGGTCAGCACGGTCCCCAGCGGAGCGGTGGTTGATTTCAAGTACAAGCCGGCCGGGAACGAGGTCAATATCAAGACCAACGTTTCCAAGTCCGGCAACGTCTATGAGTTCTTCTGGGACATCCCGCCTGAGCTCGACGATACGACCGTGATACTCAGGGCGATCCTCAGCACGAACAACACCGAATGCACCCGGGACGAACAATCCGTGGTCGTCAACAACGATTCCGCGTTCCCGGTGGGGGACCCGACCGCGCCCACGGTGGAGATGACCGACCCGATCAACAACCAGGCAATGGGCTTCTACAAGAACCCTGCGGGTACGAGCATCGGTGTCATCAAGGCCAACGCCAGTGACGGCGCCACGTATGTCCGGGGCGTGTACAGCGTCTCCACGCAGGGAACCGAGCCCGCGTGGAAAGACTGCGGAGACCCGGAGACTGCGGCGGAAGCCGAGGACGGGATCCGTTGCACCCTGGCAACCGGTGACGACCCCAACGAGGTGACTGCGGTGGGGGTCGTGGCGAACCGAACTCCCGAGCCGTTGCCCTATGACGAAAACTTCGATGGATCGAGCGATGCCCATCGCGTGGCCTCCTACTTCCAGAACCCGACGACGCTCACCCTCGAGTTCGTCGATGGGAACGGGAACTCGACCGGACCGTCTGCTCCCAACACGGCGGTTGGTGGGTGCTCTCCCAATCTGCGCGCCACCGTGGTCGACCAGGTCGGCCGTCCCATCCCCGCCATGAATGTCGACTTCCACGCGAAGGGCCCGGGCGACGACCTCGGGTTCGCTGCAGGCGACGCGTTCAAGAACCCCGACATGGGTGCCCACTCGGCGGAGGCCGCGAGAGTTTGTCCCCTGGGGACTCAAGGAGGGATGCAAGGAGAGCACGACAAGCCGGGTTCCGAGGCCGACGAGAAGCACATCGAGTCGACGAACGGCACTAACAACTCGGGCCAGTTCGTCATCAGGCTCTTCAGTCCGGCTACTGGAGTCACGCAGATCACCGCCTTTGCCGATGTCGACGGCGATGACGATTTTTGTTCCAGCGAGCAGAGTGATGATGCAGCGATCGGTTGGGGACCAACGCAGAACGCGAACGTCGAGGGTCTCGACCCGCAGGAGACGACCTGCACCCGTCCGAACGTCTCCCCGAGTCCTTCGACCGCTCCGCCGACGGCAACACCCACCTCTACGCAGACGTCCAGCCCTTCCGCGACATCGACAACGACCACCACGGTTGCAACCACGTCCAGTCCGAGTGGAGACCGCCGGGTGGCCACGAAGCTGACGATGAAGTACAAGCGCCGGGCGTTCAAAGGGAAGGCGAACTCCTCCGTACCGGCCTGTGAGCGCGGGCGGATGGTCGTGCTCAAGAAGGTGAAGCCCGGTAAGGATGCGAGGGTCGGTACGAAGAAGACGAATCGCAACGGCCGTTGGGCACTCCGCAAGGGGAAGGCCAAAGGCAGGTACTACGCAGTGGTCGCCAAGAAGGTATTCACGGATGCCGGTGGCACGACCGTTATCTGTCGGAGAGACAAGTCAAACGTTGTGCGCGTGCGGCGCAAGTGATGACGATCGATGGCCTTAGCCGGGAGGTGACCGCTTGAGTCAGGCAACGCGGGAAGCGCGGACCAGCGCGCGAGTTGTTCTTGGCGTTCTAGTAGGCGCCTTCATCGTTCTTTTCCTGTTGTCCAGCGGCCCGCTGGGGGCGAGCAGTCTCGCGCTCCAGGCGTCGCCTTCAGGTTCGAATGCGTACCGCATCGAGTTTCTCAGCCCGAGCACATATGCCAAGGAGATCTCGGCGAAAGACGACACCTCGACCGGGGAGGGAAAAACCTCGTACCACCTGGTTGCATGGGTCAACGCCCTTCCGGCGAGCCCTTCGGTGGAGTTCCGGTACACGGTCGGAGACGGTGACGAGGAAACCATCGGCACCGCTACGCAGGTCACCCCGGGCGACACGTTTGAATACTTCTGGACGCCGCCGGACGACATGGACGATGACGACAACGCCGGCGATGACGAGGACATCACACTCATAGCGGTGCTCTCGACCGGTAGTCAGGAGCTCGACCGGGATACCCACGGCGACTTCTTCGTGAACAACAAGAGCACCGATCCGACGGACCCCGACCCCCTCGATCCTCAGGAAACCGCTCGAGGCGAAGCGGTCGAATTCAGTTACCCGCTCAATGGTGCCGACCTCGGGTTCTTCAAACCCCGTGACCAGCCGGCGAACGCGGTGCCGAAAGTCACCGTCAGCGCGCAGACAACGTTCGTGAAGGTTCTCTATACGGTCTCGGTCCCCGGTTCAGAGCCGAACTGGGTGGCATGTGGGACCCAAACCAAGGCCCAGTCCGACTCGGACGGCGTCCGCTGCACCCTGGGGGCGTCCCACCAATGGTCCCAAGTGACGGCGATGGCCGCGGTAGCGAACGACACACAGGCCACTCCGGTAACCGGGTACAACGCGGCGAACGATGACGCGGGCGACGCTCATCGCGTGCTTCCGTACGGTCAGATCATCGAGTCGCTAGTGGTCGATCCTGCGCAGCGGCACGACGTCCAGGCGGGGATGTGCTCCGAGCCCTTCACGATCTCGTTGTTGGATCAAGCCGAGATCCCGGTAGCGGGAGCGAACACCGACGTGCACGCCCAAGGGCCCGGCGACAACCTCAAGTTCGGCAACACCATCACGAAGCCGACGGGTACGCACACTGCCGAGTCGACCGTCGATTGCAGTGTGGTGCCTCCGCTCGAGGACACGGAAACCCAGCAAGGAGAGCACAACTCGTCGGGAGCCGACGTGAAGCACGCCGAGCCCGCCGCCACGAACGACGCAGGTAAGACGACGTTCCAGCTCTACAGCCCGACCCAAGGGACAACCCAGTTGGTGGCATGGGCCGATGTGGATGAGAACGATGTTTTCTGTACGACGGAAGCCAACGACGACGCCAGTGTGGGTTGGCGAGAGCCGGCTCCGTCACCTCAGGGACTCGAGCCCGAGCAGACGGACTGCCCACTCCCGACACCGACTCCTTCAGTCAGCAGCACTACATCGCCCTCTCCTACGCCGGAACCCACTGATACGGGAGACCCGCGGGGTTGCACGATCGTCGGCGACGACAATGACAACACGCTGACCGGCACTGAAGGCGATGACGTGATCTGTGCCTACGGCGGCAACGACATCATCCAGGCCCTCGGCGGCAACGACCTCGTGTATGGCGACGAAGGCTCGGACGAGAT
>DASQLQ010000088.1:0-2253 GCA_035629935.1 Actinomycetota bacterium | reverse complement strand
CGCGATCTTGCGCACCACGGAGAAGTTCCCTCGGGGGGTGTGAGCCGTCTTCTCTTCCCCGTCGTCGGTCGTGTATGTGGCCTCGTTCCCACTCGAGACGGGGATCGTGTGGACGACCCGATCCTTCTTCACCTCGAAGAGAACCTGGCGTGAGACATCCACGTCGACGAAATTCTTGGGGCCACGCTTCGGCGTCCGGGGCCGCTGGGCGACGGCGATGTCCGTCATCTGCTGCGGAGTGACGACTCCATCGCGTGTTATCCGGTTGACCTTCTCGAACGCGTAAACAGACTGCAGCGTTGAATATCCGAAGGACCCGCCGGTGTGGCCGACCGGGTACGAGATCGACTGCAGGGTCTTCTGCAGGTACCGGACCTCGGGGCCTTCGGACCCGGCGCGCAGGGTCACGTCCCAACGGATCGGATGGGTCTTCTCGAGCGATTCGACCGTCTTGAAACCGAAGCCCTTTCGCTCGAGACCGTCGAGGATCCGCGGCACGGCTGCTCGGTGACTCGCCCGCCACAGATCCAGCGAGATGACGGATCCGGCTTGAGCGGTTCGTACGACCCGGCCGGCGATCTCCTTCACCTTCCCGGCGTGCGGGTGATAGGTCCATCGCACGGAGCGGTACCCCAACGACCCGGCGGTGTTCAGCACGCGCACGTTGCGGGCCCCATTCGGCACCCGAAGGTAGGGACGCGGGTACACGTTGATCTTCTGAAGCGCTTCTTGGCTGCGACGGATCGATTCGCGGATCTGAGCATCGGACATCGTCGTGAAGCGTTCCTTACCCCAGCCGGCATTCCCGAGCTTGTTGTTCGCGGCGAGGATCAAACGAGCTTTGTCGGGGTGCTTGTCGACGTAGCTCCCGGGCAGGAAGAACGTCGCGCGCGCGTCCTTGTCGGCAAGGTCGCCCAGCACCCGGGCCAGGGCCTCGCCTTTCGCCTGACCGTCGAACGTAAGGATGACGGCGCGACTCTGCGGACCGATCACCCACTCGGACGGCGGAAGGTTCGCGGCGCCCGCACGACCTGCATCGAGAGCCACGTTCAGCGACGCGACGATCAGGCAGGCGGACAGCGCCGTTAAGACACGCTTACGCATCCTGTATTCACCAGGTGCTATCCGCCGGGTGTGTATTTCGCCTCCCCTAACCAAAGCTTGAGAGTCTTGTCGCCGCCCGGCGTTTGGAAGCTCGCCATGTCGAGCGTGTAGCCCTGGCAATCGGGGCTCTTGATCCCATCGAGCTGTTCCGCCGTCGTCTCCGAATGACCGCCGTAGCCCGTGCCATCGGTCTCGCCCGGGATCACTGGGGCTGGGTTGTAGCCACCCGCGTGGGCTGCTTCAGAACCATCGGCATAGTTCAGATAGATGTCGTAATCCTCACCCTCGGCCATCTCGAAGCGGACCCACAGCCCGGTCTCGGCTGCTGCCGGATCGACCTGGATGTTGTGGAACTGACTCACCTCCCCGGGGGACTGGCCGCCCGCGGCCTCCGCGGTGGCCACGGTTACCTCGATCGGTTTTGCTTCGGTGGCCGCGTCGGTAACGATCGATGTGGGTTTACCGGCCCCCTCTTCACCCGGAACGTATGCGGGACACGACCCTCCGCCCGTGGTCGAACTCGGGCTTGGGCTCGGGCTGGGACTTCCACCGCCGCCGCCGGTCGGCTTCCGACAACGCTCGCTCTTGAGGATCTTCTTGCACTTCTTGGCCTTCTTGATGGCCCTCTTACATTTCGCGGAGTCGTTGTCCTGGGCCTTGCATCGCTTGGCCTTGCGCACGATCTTCTTGCACTTCTTGCAGGAGGGACCCGCCTCCGCTCGAGCGCTACCGGTCGATGCCCGCGGCGAGTTCGACGCCGACGAGGTTGCAGCGCCTGCAGCCACGGCGCCGATCACGAACACCAGTGCGGAAAGGACAACCCAGATACGTTTGCCCGCCATCGCTCCTCCTCTCGGAACGGCCCGGCTCCCCACTTCACGCCGTGGCCCAGGGAGGGCACTCTAAACGGATTTTGGGGCCGCCCAAGGCCCGTACCCGTCAAATCCCCAGGCAGGAGAAAGACCCATATAGGGCGAATCACCAAAGAACTAGCGGACAGAAGTCCCAGAGGAGGATGAATCATGACGACTCGAACCGTGCGAACCGTAGCGATCATGGGCGCAGCCGCCCTGCTGCTCGGCGCTTTCGCGTCAGGCCCGGCTGTCGCCAAGAAGAAGAAAAAGAAGAAGAAAGCCCCCGTGGCAGCGT
>DASQLQ010000087.1:0-13668 GCA_035629935.1 Actinomycetota bacterium | reverse complement strand
GCCCGTGTGTAAACCCGCACGTATATCGACGCCCAACTCGCGCACCGCAGCTTGAGCTGCTTGCGCGCACTTGATCGCACGGCCGGGGCCATCGAAAGCAGCGAGGAACCCGTCACCTGCCGTGTCGACCTCGCGCCCTCGATACACGTCGAGTTGTTTGCGGATCCGAGCGTGGTGATCCTCGAGCAATTGCTTCCACTTGTGGTCGCCCATCTCAGACGCTCGTTCGGTCGAACCGACGATGTCGGTGAACATCACCGTTGCGAGGATGCGGTCGACCTCGGGAGCATGACGAACGCCGGTGAGGAACTCTTCAATCTCGCCCACTAGCCCTTCCGCATCTCCGACGAAGGGAGCGTGATCGTCCCCTTCGAGCTCGACGAACTTCGCGCCGGGTATCTGTTCGCTCATCCATCGGGCCCCATCGACCTGGACCACCGCGTCACCAGTGCGGTGCAGAACAAGCGTCGGCGTGTGGATCGAGGACAGAACTGGACGGATGTCGATCTGCAGGTTCATGTCGAGGAGGGCCCGGGCGGCTCCCGGACTTGCGCCGGTGCGCTCGAAGCGCGACCACCATTTCTTGAAGGCCTCGTCGTCGGCAAGGCTGGGCGCCCAGAAAGGAAGCGTGACCGCGTTGCCCCACTCCTTCTCTATGAGCGCGTGCCCGTTGGCGATGCGCTCGGGGCTGAGCGCCCACGGATAGTCCTCGGACCAGGTGAACTTGGCAAACGTCCCGTACATGACCAGCGCGGTTGTCCGTTCCGGGTAGGTAGCGGCGAACATCGCCGCCATGCTGCCTCCCTCGGAATAACCAACGAGCGCTGCTCTTTCCGAACCCGCGTCGTCCATCACCGCACGGACGTCGTCCATACGCGTTTCGAGCGACGGGCAGGCGGCTCGATCCGAGAGACCCGTTCCGCGTTTGTCGAAGCGGATCAGCCGGCAGAACTTAGACAGGTTCTCGAGGAAGTGCACCATCCGAGGCTCTTCCCAGTCGTTCTCGAGATGGGAGACGAAACCGGGAGCAAAGACCACGTCCATCGGACCATCGCCGATGACCTGGTAGGCGATGTAGAGATCACCGCTCCGGGCGTACTTGGTCTCTACCTGCATAGAGCTTCAAGTCTTAGCCTGGTTGGGGGGGCCGGGCAAGGTCGTTTCCACAGCCGATGTTCGGGCCGGGTCTGGGATCCGGATGGGCTAAGTGGAGCGGATCGGGATCGAACCGACGACCTCCTGCTTGCAAAGCAGGTGCTCTACCAATTGAGCTACCGCCCCTTCGAAACCGCACTTTACCTGCGTAAACGCCCCTCCCGAAGTCCGACACAAGCAGGTGCTCTTCGCGCCCTCCGGAAACCATGGATCTCGAGATGTCCTCGCCATGGGCAGCACCTAAGTGAACGCATTATTGAGTCTCGTCTGAACCTGATCTCGTTCTGGCATCAAGCCAGATTCACTGACCGAACCGGCTGTTCCCGCAGTACTGCGGAGTTGCGGGGCAAGCACCTTGCACCTACAAATCCGGTTCTCTAGCCTATCGCCATGGTCAGGACCTCGGGATGATCACCCTGATCCGACGCAACCCCCTGGGTGCCTACTTCGTCATCGCCTTTGGCGTGACCTGGGCTTTGCAGATCCCTGCATTGCTGATCGCTGAAGGTAACGGCCAGTCGCTTACGAACGACGACAACCTCCGCCATATCTTCGATCTCTTCCGGGGCGAGCTGTCTGGTGCCGAAGCTTCGGCCTTCCTCCTTTTCGTCCTAGGCGCGGGTCCGTTAGTGGGCGCGGTCGTGGTCTTCGCTGCAACCAGCGGAAGAGCGGGGCTGAGCGATCTGTGGCGACGCATGACCAGATGGAACGTGGCGGGTCGCTGGTACATGGTCGTCCTCGGGCTACCTGTCGCGCTCGCCGCAGTCAGCGTGCTTGCCGGGCTCATCACTGGAAGCCTGGATCTCGATTCGTACGACGCGCTCCTGCCCGCGAGCCACTTCATTCCCTTCCTTCTCTACATGCTGATATTCACAGGGCTTTGGGAGGAGGCGGGGTGGCGAGGCTTCGCTCTTCCCTACCTACAGCGAGACAACTCGGCGATCCGTTCGAGCTGGATCCTGGGGATCCTGTGGGGTGTTTGGCACTTCCCGGTGATCATCTATTACAACCTCACGGTCACTGAGGTTGAGCCGGCGGTCCTCGTCCCCATCCTTGCCGGTCTTGTTATGGGCACGGTCGGATGGACCATCGTCAATACATGGATCTACAACAGCACAGAAAGTGTGTTCCTGATGATCCTGCTGCACGGCTGGTACAACACAGTTAACGCCTATCTGGTTCTCCCTTTCGAGAACATGATGGTGGCAACGGTCAACGCCGTCTTGCCCTGGGCGATCGCCGTCTTCGTTTCGAAGCGCCATGGGGACGACGATCTAGCCGATCGCCCTCGCGCAACGCTCCCTGTGGGCGCCCTGGATAGCAGCACCTAATTGGTCGGCTTTCGGTCACGAGATCGCCGCCTCGTAGGCGGTTGAGCACAGCACTCTGCGCGTTCTTCTTGCAAAGCAGGTGCTCTACCAATTGAGCTACCGCCCCTCTGAAACCCCACTTTACCTGCGCAAACACGGGTTCCAGAATGCAGGCAATGCCTGATTTCGTTCCCGGACATTTCGAACCCCCGCTCGAATTGATCGGCGCCGAATTCCTCCTCGAGCCACTCGGCCCCGAACACAACGAGCGCGACTACGCGGCGTGGACGTCGAGCATCGAGCACATCCGAGCGACTCCTGGATTGGAGGACTGGTCGTGGCCGCACGAGATGACGCTCGAGGAGAACCTCGCGGACCTCGAGATGCACGCTAGACACTTCGCGTCGCGCGAGGGGTTCACTTACACGGTGCTCGACCCGCCAACCCGAGACGTGATCGGCTGCGTGTACATCTATCCGGCTAAGGATGCCGTGCATGATGCTCGCATCCGGTCATGGGTACGGGCCTCAAGCGCGGAGCTTGACGGCAGGCTGAGAGCGATTGTCTCAGACTGGATAAAGTCCGACGCG
This sequence comes from Actinomycetota bacterium, assembly GCA_035629935.1. Classification (GTDB taxonomy): domain Bacteria; phylum Actinomycetota; class CADDZG01; order CADDZG01; family WHSQ01; genus DASQLQ01. The sequence continues at coordinate 10,613 of DASQLQ010000087.1, read as the reverse complement.
TGGCCATTTAGGAACGTGCTCTACGCACCGCCCCGCTGACATCCAAGGACAAGGACACGACTATGCGAGAACTCCTCGTCGACTTCATCACCTCCCTCGACGGCTTTGCATCGGCGGAGGGCTGGCCCGGCTTCTGGGGTCTACAGGGGCCTGAGTACCTCGCCTGGCTCGACGAACAACCCGAAGTCACATACCTGATGGGAGCGAACACGTACCGACTGATGTCGGGCTTCGCGGCCGGAGAAACCCCAGCGGGAACGGACGAGTTCACCGACGACGAGGAGGCCTCCGTCGACGGGCTCACACGAGCGACGAAGGTGGTGTTCTCCACCACTCTCGAGGAGCCCCTCACGTGGACCAACGCAACGCTCGAGCGCGGCGATGCGGTCGAGGTCGTCCGGGCAATGAAGAATGACGGCTCGGGCCTCTTGAGCACGATCGGCAGCCTCAGTCTGTGCCGGTCGCTGCTGCGAGCCGGACTCGTCGACCGCTTCCGCGTCGTGATGTTCCCGGTGATCACCGGCGCCACGGGAGAAGAACGCATCTACGACGGCTACCCCGACGTCGCCCTCGAGATGATCGGCAACCGTACCTTCGACGACAGCATCCAACTGGTCGAGTACCGGCCCCGCGTCCTCGAACACCCACCGCTCGACCCCACTGCCTGACGGTGTAGTGACGTGGCCAAGCTCATCTACATAACCAACATGTCGCTCGACGGCTTCATCGAGGACGCTAGCGGCAGCTTGGACTGGACCGAGCCCGACGACGAGGTGTTCGCGTTCATCACCGATCTCATCCGCCCAGTCGGCACCTGGCTCTACGGGCGGCGACTGTACGAAATGATGGCCGTTTGGGAGACCGACGCAACGCTGGCCGCGCAGTCGGAGCCCATGGCCGAGTTCGCGAAGGTCTGGCAAGCGGGGGACAAGGTCGTGTACTCCACGAGCCTGCAGGCTGTGTCGACGGCCAGGACTCGGATCGAGCGCATCTTCGACCCGGACTCAGTGCGGGAGATGAAGCGGTCGAGCACCGGCGACCTGACCGTGGGTGGCGCGAACCTCGCGGGGCACGCGTTCAAGGATGGGCTGGTCGATGAGTGTCACCTGTTTATCCATCCGGTGATCATCGGTGGAGGAAAGCCGGCCCTGCCGGGGGACGCGCGCGCCGACCTCGAGTTGGTGGACGAGCGCCGTTTCACAAACGTCGTGTACCTCCGCTACCGCAACCCCATCTGACGCAAACCACACCACGTCCGGTAGTCCGATGAAGGAGGAAGCAAGGAGGACCAGTGTTCCTCTCTCTGATCCCGGAAAGGCCGCCTGCTATGCGGCGTGCACGCGGGCGATCGTCTCTCTGATCTCTTTCAAGACCTTGCCCTTCTCGAGATAGGCATCAGCCCCGCGCCCCGAGGCTTTCTCGAGCATCTCGCTCTCACTAAAAGCCGACAACACCACCACCTTCGTCAGGGGGTGGGCTGCCTTTATCGCCGGCAATGCCTGAAGACCATCCATGCGAGGCATAGCAATATCAAGCAGGACGACATCAGGGTGATGTTTCTCCACCATCTCTATCGCTTCGATACCGTCACTCGCCTCAGCGACGACCAGAAACCCGGGGTCGCGGACAAGCAATATCCCCATCAATTCTCGAAATGGGAGCGAGTCGTCAACGAGAAGTACTCGGATCGGTTGGTTCGCCTGACTCATGGATCTTCCGAGAGCGCGGGTCCCTGCCCCCGAACGAAATCTCCGGGTTCGCTGTCTCTCGCCGCGGCTGCCTCCTGGAGCAGACCCGTCACGATCGAGCGCGCGGCCTCAAGCGTGCCGGTGATCAGGTCGTGAAGATCGTCGTGAACGCCGTTTTCGAGCGCCAGCTTGGCCACGGCAAGACCCTGCACGACCTCGTCATTCAATTCGAGCGCCTTTTGACGTCGAATGTCGGCCGCCATGTCCTCTACTAACCTTTGGAGCGCCCTTTCCTCGGCTTCCTTGCGCTCCGTGATGTCGCGCAGCACGCCAACCGCTCCCAACGTGTTGTCGGCGTCGTCGTACAGAGCAGAGGCAGACACAAAGAACCTTCGCGGGGGCCGGTTCTTCGGCGCGATGACCATCTCCTCCTCCTGCACGGTTTCCCCCCTCAGCGCCCTGAACAAAGGAAACTCTTCCTTCGGCATCGGGGTCACTCCATCGGAGAAATAGAGGTCATAAGTCTTCGCCCACTCACCCGCAGGTATCGCCCCTTTGGGCATCCCATGAAACTGGCGAGTGGCGCGATTAAGCACGCTGAGCACGCCGTCTGCGTCACATGCCAGGATCCCCTCGCTGAGGTTCTCGAGGACTGTGTCTAACCAGTCACGTTCGCGTCTCAACGACTCGAGTGCTGCCGAAAGCTCCTTCTCCAGGTCGTCGCCTCCCTCAACCCACGATTCTCAAACCATGCCAGTCTAGTTCCGAGGCGGGGTCTGGTGGCGGTGAAGCGACGCTCTAGATGTGCTTCCTAATCGCTGAACCTGATCACCACGTCCGTGTACGCGTCGACATCCGACCCGACATCCGTGAACGTGGCGTCTCCGTTAACGCCCGCGTACGCGCCTGTACCTCCGAGAACGGCCATCTCGTAGTCCCCAGGCCCTCGAGGATCAAGTCCCTGAAGCATGATGTCACCATCCTCGAACTCGAGGACGTAGTTGCAGTTCCACAGTCCCTTGTTTGGATCGATGATCCGTCTGTGAGTGAGGCATTGCACAAACGTGGTGCCGAGACGCTCCGTCTGATCCTCGTTCATCAATGAACCACGACCCGCGATCCGGTCACCGAGACGAAGGCCGTCCCTGTGGACGTCAACGACTTTAGTTTTCGGATGCGGACCGAATACGACGTGGAGCACCGTTTGACCGCTTGCACTCGGCATGGCGATCACTCCACCGGCGACGCCTAGAACAACCACAATGATTGCGATGCTGAGCCTGCTGCGCATGGCTGCCTCCTCCGACGAGCTACTGACAGGTCGGCCAACCATGCGCTCTAGAACGTCCCTCGTCTAGTGGACCGCTCGAAAAGTCTGCCGGGCAATCGATTAGTTCCTCCTGGTGGCGCCGTCTAACTAGATGACAGAGGATGCACGGCTAACCAAGGAGGAACATCATGAGGAAGATCGTCGCAGGCCTGTTCATCTCGCTGGACGGCGTCGTCGAGGCACCCGACCAGTGGCATTTCCCTTACTTCAACGACGAGATGGGCGCAGCCGTCGGCGAATCCCTCGGGAACGCCGACACGATGCTTTTCGGTCGCAAGACATACGACAGTTTCGCCGGGGCGTGGCCGGAGCGGGAAGCGGCCGGCGAAGAAGATGCCGAATTCGCAAAGATCCTCGGTGACTCGCACAAGATCGTCGTGTCCAATCAGAAGCTGGAATTCACCTGGCGCAACTCCGAACAGCTGGAAGGCGACCTCGTCGAGGCCGTCACTGCGTTGAAGAACCAGCCCGGCGACACCAACATCGCCATGAGCGGCTCGGTCTCCGTCGTACGCCAGTTGCTCGCGGCAGGGCTGCTAGACGAGCTGCACCTGCTGGTACACCCGATCGCCGTCCGCAAAGGCATGAAGCTCTTCGACGAAGGCGATTCCTCTATCCCGTTGGCATTGACCAAATCCGAGACGCTGAAGACGGGTGTCCTGAACCTCGTGTACGTGCCCGCGGATGCTCCGGAGGGCACCTACGAGGATGCGAAGGCCGTCCTGTCCAAGAAAGACGGGTAGAGGATTCGGCCCGGATCAGCCTTTGGCGTAGTCCGCGGCGGTCTTCGACTCGAACTCGAACGCGACGTAGGGCTCATCGCCGACGACCCACGCGTCGTGACCGGGCTCGATCACGTAAACGCCCCCGGGGCCAACCTCGCCCTCGCTGCCATCCTCATGCACGACATGAAGGCGTCCGCTTACGACCGCTCCCACGTGGCGGGCTTGACACGAGTCGGTTCCGACCACGGGCTTGATGCATTCGGACCATTTCCAACCGGGCTGGAACGTAGCCCGACCCGCGGTCACGCCCCCGAGTTGCACGACGTCCAACTTCGTCTTGTCTGGCGTGCGTGATTCGTCTGGCGAATCGAAACTCTTCGCTTCCACACCGGCCATCAAAGCCTCCTTTTCTTCTTCCTCAGTCGGATCAGCCGGAACGGGCCTGAACCGCGTCGATAAAGGGTTGCACCTTCTGCTTGGTGATGTCGAGCTCGATAGATGATCCGTCCCGAAAGGCGACCGTGAACTTCGAGATCAACATCTTCTTCTGGTAATCAAACGAAGCGATCCGATCCAGTGGGTAGTGAGCCGCTGCCGGCCCGGCCTCTTGCGAATTGACCTTCCCCTCAAACGCGTGGAGCTGCTTGTCGGTTATAGCTACCCAGAAGATCGGGGCCTCCGGCCAGGCGCCGGCATCTCCGACCCCAGTGGCTTGAGACTTGTTCGAGGAGGCCAGATCCACGGCGGCGGTCGCCAGCACACCTGTGCTCTCGATTCCGGCGGTGATACCGCGGCGCCATGCTCCGCCCTTGACTTCGGCGATGACGACACCCTGGACGTCCTCATCCGAGGGGATCAGGTCCGGGTTCTTCTTCAGGAACTGCTTCTTACGGTCGGGACCCATGGCCAACTCCCTTCTCTCCACCAGGTAGATAACACTTGGGCATCGAGGAGCGAAAGGGCTTTCGGTCCGAAACGCCCATCCCTAGAATCGGGGGGCGGCGAGAAGGGAGACGCTCCTGATGAAGTACCGGAACCACCTGCCCCAACTCGACGGAGACCTCTTCCTCACCGATGGCGGGATCGAAACAACTTTGATCTTTCACCAAGGTCTCGACCTGCCACAGTTCGCGGCCTTCGATCTGCTGAAGGACGAGAAGGGAACGCAGTCTCTACGTGAGTACTTCGAGCCGTACGTGGCGCTTGCACGCGACAAAGGGTTGGGCTTCGTCCTCGAGAGCCCCACGTGGCGAGCCAATCCCAAATGGGCGAAAGAGATCGGGTACGCGAGCGAAGAGCTCGACGCGTTCAACCGCAAGGCCATCGGCCTCATGGAAGAACTGCGTAACGAGTACGAAGGTGAAGCGCCGTTTGTGATCAGCGGATGCGTCGGACCCAGTGACGACGGTTACAACCCAAGCGTCACCCTCAGCGCGGAGGCCGCTCAGGACTACCACTCGGAACAGATCGGTACCTTCGCGCGCACCGCCGCCGACATGGTCACGGCGATCACGATGACGTATGTCAACGAGGCGGTGGGGGTCACGCGAGCGTCCAAAGCGGCCGGTCTCCCCGTCGCCATCTCTTTCACCGTTGAAACCGACGGGAAGCTTCCGAGTGGTCAGGATCTCAAGGACGCGATCGCGGAAGTGGACTCTTCGACCGACGGAGGACCCGCCTACTACATGATCAACTGCGCTCACCCAACGCACTTCGAGAACGTGGTCGCCGACCGGGGTGCCTGGCGCGATCGCATCCGAGGATTACGAGCAAACGCATCGACCATGTCCCATGCCGAGCTGGACGAGGCTGAAGAGCTCGACGACGGTGACCCCAAAGACCTTGGCGATCGCTACGTCGAGCTCCGGGCGAGTCTTCCGAAGATGAATGTCGTCGGAGGATGTTGTGGAACCGACCACAGGCACTTAACGGCGATCTGCAACGCCTGGATGGCTAGTGCCTAGGTCAGTCGGCGACCTTCAGGACTAGCTTCCCGACGTTGTCGCCCGTGAACAGCTTTAAGAGAGTTTCGGGGAAAGTCTCGATCCCCTCGACGATGTCCTCGCGCGACTTCAGCTTTCCTTCCATCATCCAAGTCGCCATCTCCGTAGCAGCCTCCATGTAGCGGTCCGCGTAGTCGAAAACAACGAACCCCTCCATCCGCGCCCGGTTAACCAACAAAGACATGTAGTTCGAGGGGCCCCTCATCGGGCCGGCATTGTTGTACTGCGAGATCGCTCCACAGATGACGACTCGCGCCTTGCGAGCCAGCCTGCCCAGAACCGCGTCAAGGATCTGGCCCCCAACGTTGTCGAAGTACACATCGACGCCTTTCGGAGCGTGCTCCTTCAACCCGGCCCTGACATCAGCGTTCTTGTAGTCGATCGCGGCGTCGAAGCCGAGCTCGTTGACGATGTAGTCACACTTCTCGGCCCCCCCAGCGATACCGATGACACGACACCCTTTGATCTTCGCGATCTGTCCGGCGACCGTTCCGACCGCGCCGGCTGCACCGGAGACGACAACGGTCTCGCCGGACTTCGCCTCACCAACATCCAGCAGTCCGAAGTAAGCCGTCATCCCGGGCATGCCCAAAGCACCGAGGTAAACGGGGAGCGACACCAGGTTGGGATCGACCTTGAGATCACCTTGCTTGCCGTTCGAAACCGCGTACTCCTGAACGCCGAAGGGACCGATCACGTGATCGCCCACCTCGAACTTGGGATTGTTCGACTCGATCACCCGGCCGGCGGCCAGCGCGCGCATCACCTCTCCGATACCGACCGGCGGGATGTAGGAGCGACCTTCGTTCATCCATCCGCGCATCGCGGGGTCCAGCGAGATGTAGTGGACCTGTACGAGGAATTCCCCTTCGCCCGGCCGAGGAGTGGGCTCATTGGTGAATTCGAAGTCTTCTCGCTTGACCATCCCGTCGGGACGCGCTGCCAGGCGGAACTGATGATTCATCGTGTCTTCGCTAACCGTCATCTGGGATCCAGGATCACTAGTGGGATGTCACGTTCAGTCTTCTTCTGATAACCCGCATATCCCTTGTAGGTAGAGGTGACTCGGGGCCATAGATCAGCCTTTTCCTCCGAGGAAGCAACCCGGGCCCGCATCTTCTTGGCTCGGCCACCGATCGAGGCTTCGACCTCCGGGTTGGCTTCGAGGTTCAGGAACCATGCTGGATGGTGCGCGTAGCCCCCCTTGGAAGCAACGAGCACCACCTTGTCGCCCTCCTGCACCGGAGCGGTCAGCATCGTGGTGCGAGGTTCGCCGCTCTTCCTGCCCGTAGTCGTAAGCATCACGACCGGCATCCCCGCCATCTTCCCGAGGAGCCGTCCGCCGCTTGCCTTGTACAGGCCACGGTGGAGCCCGGTGACCAGGCGAAAGAGTGAGTCGGCGTTCAAGGATGACCTCCAAGAGGAACCAGGATGGGGCTTTAAACCCTAGCGCAGGGGACCCTTTCGCCCCATTCGGCCAGGAATATATGGTGCTGCCCTGGGCGTTTTACTCGATAAGACCACCCGAATAAGGAGCTCTGCCTCACATGCAGGAAGTAACCGAACAAGACTTCAACGAAGTCGTACTCGCCTCGGACATCCCCGTAGTTGTCGATTTCTGGGCCGAGTGGTGTGGTCCGTGCCGGCTGGTGCATCCCGAGCTCGAGAAGATCGCCATCGAGTACGACGGCAAGGTCAAGGTCGTGAAACTCAACATCGACGACGCTCCCTCAGTGGCGGCCAAGTACGGGATCATGAGCATCCCCACGATCGGCCTCTTCATCGACGGAGACGTGAAAGCGCAGGTAGTCGGCGCCCGTCCGAAGGACGACATCGTCATGGGTCTCGGGCTCAATTCCTAGCCCCTCCCCAACGAAATCAGACCCCCGCTACGGCGGGGGTCTTTTTCGTCGGTGCTTGAAGTGCCAGGAAATCGGGCATATCCGGCGAATCAGCAACAAATAGGCCGTCAGCCAACGATTCTTGGGGGGAACCACATGAGACGAGGACTTCGAGTCCGAGCGCTACTAGTCGTGGCAAGCGTCGCGCTCGGGCTATTGGGAACGGTGCCCGTTCGAGCGGGACATGGCGAGGACGATCACTCGGAGAACTTCGTCCAGCAGGCACAACATCAGATCGACGCCGGGAAAGGCCTGTTCGGGTCGGGGTCCGACCTTGCCTTCAAAGGTCGGCTGATGGTGGCCGGCTCCTACGAGGGCCCCTCGTTCTGGAGGATTTACCGGCGTGCTCCGTACATCAAACAGATCGGATTCGCGAACTGTCCGGGAGGTCAGGGCGATGTCACGATCTTCGGGGACTACCTGTTCACGTCCGTTGACTCCGGGCGTGTCGGACCTACCTGCTCGGTCGAGGACACCGCGACCGCTCCCCAGACCCAGGTTTCGGCTGGGGAAGCGTGGGAGGGACTGCACATCTTCGATATCTCTGACCCCACTCGTCCGAAAGAGGTCGGCTCCGTCGACATGCCGTGCGGATCGCACACGAACACGATGTTGCCGGGCAAGACCAAGAGCTACATCTACATCCAGTCTTACCCGCTGGGCGCTCCGACGACGGACTGCAATCCCGAAAGCCATCGCAAGGTGCAGATCGTGGAATTTCCCAACAACGACCCGAGCAAGGCGAAGCTTCTCGATGATGTCATCGATGTCTCCCCCAGCATCGGGTGCCACGAGATGACGACGTTCCCCAAACTCGGATTGATGTTCGGTGCCTGCATCGATCGATCCCTGGTCTGGGACATCAGCAAGGATCCCACCAAGCCCGAGCAGATCGCCGAGATCCTGAACCCCGATATCCAGATCCATCACTCAACCGCAGTGACCTGGGACGGCAAGTACCTCGTCTTGGGGGATGAGTATCTGGGGGCCGCCGGTGGAGGCGGATGTACTGGCGACGAAGACGCCACGGTCGGGGCAGCGTGGATCTACGACATCAAGGACCCGGCCGCTCCTTCTCTGGTCGGCCATCACGCTTTGCCACGTCTGATCGACCCCCCTTCCACTCCGCGGGAAGCCGAGGGTTTCCGTTGCACCAACCACTTGTTCGACATCATCCCGATGAAGGATCCGAAGAAATACATCATGGCGAACTCGTACTACCTCGGGGGGATCGCGGTCATCGACTTCTCCGACCCGACCGACCCGACCGAGATCGGCTACTACGTCGACAAGTCCAAAGAGGGCGTACAGCCGGACACGTGGGCGGCCTACTGGTACAACGGGCGCATCTACACGAATGACCACGCATCCCTCAATGGCGTGGGCGCGTACAAGTTCAAAGGGACGGGGCGAGGAAAGGCTTACTTCTTCGGCAAGGGCTCATTGAACCCCACCGGCGAGTTCAACCCGCAGGTGCAGCTTCCCGACAGCATCAGGAGCCGTAATAAGACTTTGAAGTAGGCTCCATAGCCGAACTTCTAAAGAACAAAACGCAGCAAAGGATCCAGGGGAGGCCGTCTGCGGGCGGCCTCCCCTTTAGTATCTGCACGCTTCGAGGGCCCATAGCTCAGCTCGGTTAGAGCGCGCCCCTGATAAGGGCGAGGTCGATGGTTCAAATCCATCTGGGCCCACTTAGACGATGGACGCGGAGGAAGCAGTGATCTTCGTTCTGATCAATTCAGGCGGTCAGACCGCATTCGATAACTTCCTGATGGATTGGGCGCCGGGGTTGAACGAGCATCTCAGGTTGATCACATACAAGGAAGCGATAAAGAACCCAGAGGTGGGTGACGGCACTTACATCTTTACTGGGCTGACGGAGTTCACACCCGCGAAGATGGAGGCCGTCACCGGCTATCGCAACCGGCTGGCGGAATGCGGCAAGTCGATCCGGATCCTCAATGATCCGACAACAGCACTGACGCGGTTTCCGTTGCTACGAGAGCTCCACGACCGCGGCTACAACGACTTCAACGTTTACCGTTCGACCGACGTCACAGAGATCGATCGGTTCCCCGTGTTCGTAAGGAACGAACGCGGCCACAACGGAAGCCTCACGCCGCTCTTGCACAACTCGGATGAATTGCAGCGGGCGATCGAGGACATCGGAGGTGAAAGGGACGATCTACTCGTCGTTGAGTTCAGTGACACCTCCGACGAGACCGGTCTGTTCCGTAAGTTCGGCGCCTTCTTGCTGGACGGCCGGGTGATCCCTTGCGACCTGGGGATCAGCGGTCATTTCGTCACAAAGTCCAACGACCCACCGACGCGTCGTCAACAGCATGAGCTCCGGGAATTCGTGAAGCGAGGTCCAGATACGCGCGTTCGCGATGTCTTCGAGCTTGCCGGGATCGACTACGGGCGGATGGATTACTCCTTCAGGGGGGAACAAATGGTCGTCTGGGAGATCAACACGAACCCGGGCCTCGCGTGGCCACCCCATAAATACGACGCCGACGATCTTCCGCTTCAACGCGAGATACTCGGCAGTCTGCGCGATGCGTTCAAGGAACTGGACTCAGCGCCGATCGGTTGGTCAGGATGACGCGGCCCCCACAGCTCGAGCTATTGGACTGGAAGCGACAGATCTTCGACCTCTACCGGCGAGTACGCGCAAGCTCTGACCCGAAGGCCGGGTGGGAGCTGTGGCGAAGTACACGGGATGCTCTATTCAAGGATCACTCCCAGTCCCCGATCCCCCTCGCTGAAAGAGCATCATTCGCCGGCCTCCCGATGTACGACTACGACCCGGCAGCACGCGTCACGGCTCTAGTGGAACCCATGGAACCCGCAAGCATGGAGATCGGCACGAGCGGCGGCGTACCGATGCGATTCGAACGCTTCGGACGCGTCACCTTCGCGTTGAACGACGCAGAGGTGAGTCTCGAGGTCTTCTGGCTCGAGAC
>DASQLQ010000086.1:0-10123 GCA_035629935.1 Actinomycetota bacterium | reverse complement strand
GAGCTGAAGTTCTTCTCCAACGAGGAGGTGTGGAGCAAGGGGATCGATTGGTACAAGGGTTTGTTCCCCGAAGGTCACGCGTTGCGCGGCGAAGGTTCGGTGCAATACACGATGTTCCCGAACTTCCCAGACGTCCCTCAGCGGATCCAGAATCACATCCCCGACGCGCGTTTCATCTATCTCATGCGCAACCCCATCGACCGGATGCGCTCGCAGTACCGGCATCTCGTCGCGCTCGAGTGGGAGCACGAGCCCATAGAGAAGGCGCTCGTGCGTGACTGGCCGTCGCTGGAGCCATACAGGCGTTCCGAACAAGAAGCGCTCTACATCCACTACAGCATGTACGCGATGCAGTTGGAGAAGTATTTCGAGATCTTCGACCGGGATCGATTCTTGCTGCTTACGTCCGAGTCATTGCAGCACGACCGGGCGGCAACTATGCGCAAGGTGCTTAGCTTCCTCGGATTGGACCCCGAATGGACCGCTCCGGTGCTCGAGCGCGAGTTTCACAAAGGAGCCGACCGCAGCACGCTGCGCAATCCGGCGCTCCAGGCAAAGATCCAAAAGATCCCCGGTTACAGGGCCCTCACGAACGTCACTCCTCAGAAACTGAAGAATTTGCTGGCTCCTGTGATTGTCCGGAAGACGGACCCGGGGGAGGAAGCGATCGAGATCTCGCCGGCGTTCCGGAGCGAGCTGGAGGACCTGCTCAGACCGGACGTTGCGAAACTCCGCAGATACATGGAGGCCGATTTCGACGGTTGGGGTTTCGCCTAGGGATCCAGTCCGAAGTGGTAGGCCACGAGCGTTCGCAGCGCGCCGGCTCGAGATCCGAGTGAGACTCGCTCCGCTTCGGTCGAAACGTGGGTCCACGAACGCACCTTTTCGAGGGCTGCGGCCAGGTCTTTGACGACGCTCTTCGGTGATCCGTGTGGATCGACTGCTATTCCTCGTTCGCCGGCGATGACCGGGGTCCCCCCGATGTCGAGGCAGACCACGGGCAGACCACACGCGACGGCTTCGGCGACAGCGAGGGCGGAATCGTCGTGCAGGCTGGGGAACAGGAAGGCATCCGCCTCTTCGCTCATGACGCGGAACAACTCCGGGTGCGAGACGCGCCCGCGCAGCTGCACCCGATCGACTACATCCAGTTCATCGGCCAGGGCCCACAGGCGTTCTCGTTCGGGGCCCTCGCCGAGCAACACGAGGTGCCAGTCAGGTGTGGCCGCGATCGCACGGATCGCGATGGCAGCTCCCTTCCAAGTGTTCAACCGTCCGGCGAAGCAGGCGATCGGATGACTGTGTGACCGCGTCTTCGGAGTGGGGGCCGGGCCCTCCATCACGGCGTTCTGGAAGATGACTGTCTTTGGATGGTAGCGGCGGGGCAACCAGTCTCGTGTCTCCTTGTTCTGCGCAATCACGAGCGTTGCACGCTTCAGAGCGTTGCGGGCCAACGGATTGAAGGTCCGCCACATCATCCGCGTAGTGATCCTCGCCACCTCGAACGCGACGGCTCTCCATCCAAGGGCACGAACGATCCTCCACGGCGCCGTTACCCCGCCACCGACGGGGCCGAAGACGAACGGGATGCCGAGGCGCCCTCCAGCAGAGCCGAGCCAGGCGTTCGCGATCGTGATGTGCCAGGCAGCATCGAATGGTCCGCGCTCATGTAAGCGGCGCGCCTCCTTGAGAGCTGCTCGCTGCCACAGCGAGTGATAGAGGCGTATCCCCCTCTGCCCTTTCTTCAAGCGCCGGCTCCATGCGGGTCCTTCGACGAAGCTGAAGCTCATCCGATCGCGAGTAGATAAGTGCGAGTGAGCGTCTTCGACGGCTGCTGCGTTGTTGCTCCGCGTGATCACGTGCACATCTGCGAACGAAGCGATCATCTGCGCGAGGGCCCAGCCGGCTCCCGGTTCGGATCCCTTCCCAGGCTCGCAGGCGTAGGCGAAGACGACGATCCTCATGAGTCGAACGCGCGAGCGAGTCGATCGCGCGCCGCGAGCGCATCCGAGGCTTCGGGCGTCGAACGATCGAGCCGGGCGGAGCTTTTCTCGAGGTAGAGGGACATCGCAGAGCGAGCATCACCGAGATCGAGACCACTCGATGCCGAGAACGCCTCCAACGCAGTTCCCACCCAGCCCCGTCCGTCGAGGATCCCGGCGATCAGGTCATCCTGACCCGGCGATCCGAGCAGCACGTGACTCTGCACGACGTAATGGAGGACGTCTTCGAAAGGATCTCCATCCGTGCGCGCCTCTTCCCAATCGACCAATACCCATCCTTGGTGAGTTGGGATGAGGTTCCACGGTGCGAAGTCCCCATGTACGCGGCCCTCTGCCGCGAACGCACCCATCGCACGCGCTACCTCCGCATCGAGGGTTAGGTCCCAACCGCGTCGGCGCGTCACTGCTTCGAGCACGAGCACGCTGTCGCTTCTGTCCAATAACTTCGGTGAGCGCAGAGGCGCTGCTAGATGTGGAGCCAGATCCGACAATGCATCGGCTTCTCGGTTCAGGGGGGCCGCGTCGCCAACCGTTACTACTTTTGCGAACCGTCCGATCGATCCGTCGGGAGACACGAACAGAACGATGAACCGACCAGCGTGGTTGGTCTGGTGGATAGCGATGTTCTCGTGGCGAGCGAGATGCGGCGCCACACGTTCGATCACTTCGCGCGGAGGTGTGGCACGCGGAAGCACCCGCAGCCCGCCGGATCGGGCGATCGCTCCCGCGACGGTCCATCCGCGGGAGCCCGAGCTGGTCATGGGTGTCCACGCATCGAATGTCGCGCGAGCGACGGCTCGCGGCCCCCGGGGTATCCACCAACGTGGATCCTTTCGACCGGGTGCTCCAACCCAACCCGAGGCGAGGTGTCTGAACGCACGGTCGGCCGCTGCGGAATGCACAGCTGCTCTAACTCGGGCGATCGACTCGTCCACACTGCCCGTCACATCGATCGTTTCCGTGCGGCCGAGGCGGGGTGCCAGACTCCGCCACGACTCGAGCTGCCGTTCGGTCGCTTCCTCGGTGATCTCCGACTTGCGGGCGACGAGAGTGTTAGCGGGGGCCGACAGATTGAGCACCAGATCGGGTTTCCTCAATAGCGCGCCGAGGGTCTGCACGAACCCCTGAGATACATCCAGTCGGTACCGAAGTGGGTCGACCCCCAGGTCCCACCACGGCCTTTCGGCCACTATCAAAGTCGAGCGGCGCGTCGCGGGAAGGATCGTCGTTACCGAACCAATGAGGAAGTCGGCCCAGTGATAGAGGGCAACCGCGATCGACCGCGAGCGGGAGCGCGGCTGGGCGTCGTGTGGCCGGGTCGGGTCCCTGTCGCCAGACCCTTCCGAACGCGAGCCCGGCAACACTCCCGGTCGCCAGTGCAGCCGGCGGGATCGGCGGAACCCGAAATGATCTTCGGTGAGTGCATCTGCGATCGTCGACTTACCGGTCCCGTCGGGACCGACAAGCGCAACGTAGAGGCCCGTCGGGTGGGTTACCCGTTCGACGACGCGAGCTGATTGGAGTCTGGCGTGACGGGCTCTCCGGATCGGATGTCTCAACCTCGTTCGACGGAGATCCCGTAATGCTTTCTCGGCCAGTGTCCGATCGGGCACGGCTCCTTGTAGGACGACGTCCCCAAGAGCCTGGGCGACGCGGGGAAGCGACGCTTCGAGTCTTGATCGGAAACCGGCCGCATCGATCATGGCCAGCTTGCCGACCTGACTCCAGGACTCCGGTTCGAAGTTCTTCTTTCTCAGGCGTTTGATCGTTAGGTACGTGGCGGCCGGTCCGGGATCGACGAGACCGTCTCCGGTGATCCCCTCGGTGGAGAAGCCGTACTTGCCGATCCCCTCCGGGTCTTCAAGCGTGTCGATGGAGACACCGTCTGCACCCGAAGCGACGAACCAGGATGCAGCGGTTACGTCGTATCGCAGTCGGTTGACGAAGCGTGCCGGCGGCTGCAAGCGCAAAGGCCATAACTGATCGAGATCGCTAACAACGCAGTCGATGTCACCACCACCTCCGTATTCCGCGATCTCGGAGGATCCGTGGATCACGCGAACCTTCCGCGCGATCAGCGCCAGGATCTGCTCGAGCCCTTCGATCTTTGCCACATCTCTAAGGATGCCGCAGCGTCAGACCAGCGGGGGCGGCACACGCCCTAGATCACTTGAGAAGGGTGAAGATCCCTGCTTTGTCCATGCCCAGCACCTGCCACGACTTCCTCGGCAGGGACTGTCCGGCCCAGGAGAACCAGGCATCTCCTACGGCAAGGTTGTAGGTGTTGGCCACGAACTTGATCGTGCCGGATGTGAAGGGGACATTCGTGCCCGTCTTGTCGAACACACCGGTCGTCCCCTTGCGCATCGACAGGATGTTGTCGGAAACGGTGACGTTCTTGAGCGTGTAAGGGCCCGACGCTCCGGAGCCGCGGTTCTCCTGAACCAGAGAAACAGCGTTCCATGCCCCGGACACGGTGTTGCCGTAGATCTGCACATTGGGGGAGGACGACACCATGATTCCGGCACCCCACGTACCTACGTTGCGACCGTTGTTCAGGACGGTGTTGTTGCGGATGATCGCGTCGTAGCTGATCTCGTGGAAGATGCCCTCTTCGGTGTTCCGTTCGACACGGTTACCTTCGTAGAGGGTTGTCAAGTTGTTGCCGTCGGTCCATAGCCCGGGCCCCTTGTTGTCGTGGCTGTAGTTGTTCTTAACGGTGAGCCCGGTTGTGTTCACCCACTTGGTACCGCCCGCATCCCATCGAGGGTCGAACCCGTCGGTGTTGTTGTAGGAGATCTCGTTGTTCTCGACGACCATGTTCTTGCCTTGCCCACATAGTCCGTACTGACCCATGTGATGCACGAAGTTGTTGCGAACGATCGCCCCCGTCCCCCCGGATATTCCGCACCCGTGGCTCGTTCGGACCTCGTTCCCATCGATCAGCCAGTTCTCCGCCGCGAAGGTGGAGATGACTCCATTGTTCATGTTGCCGAACTGTTCCCAGGTGATGTCACTGACCTCGACCCCGTGTGCCGGCACGCCGCTCATGGTTCCCGACATCCCCAACGCAGCCAGGCCGAGTTCAACCAGCTTTCCCGACGGGTCACTGCCTACGTAGACGTTGTCGGTCGCCAGATCGAAGTAGTAGGTGTCCGGCTTCAGCTCGGACAGGCTCGCGACCGGCGCGAGGGCCTTGCCGTCCACGTAAAGGCGGAAGGGCAGATTGCACAGGTTCCCCGCGGCCGCGGTGCACTTGCTCGTCGTGGGGGCCGGGGACTGAGTGTGCCCGGGAGAGACCCAAAGGTTTCCTTGCGGCTGGAACGTTAGAACCTCGGAGCCTTTGAACAGGACCCCGGGCCCCCCGATGAAGGTCTGATCCGTCCGCGGCCACAACTGGCGCTGCAGGCGATAGGTACCGGGTGCGAAGCAGAAGGTGGCCCCCGCTCCCCCAGCGTTGATCGCGGTCTGGATGTTGTCTGCCGGCGTGAGTGTCTTGCCGGCGCAGCCCACAGCGAGGTCGACGGCCAGGGCGCTCGAAGGCGCTGCCACAGAGATGGTTGCGGCCGCACAGGCCGCTGCGATCAATCGGATGATTCTTCCTTGCACGGAGCCCCCCAGGTCGTTGTCTGCTTCAGACTGACGGGGGGCGGACTAGCGAGCTATACGTAGCTATACGTAACTTGTGTGGCAATCGCCATATTTGTCCCGTTGCGGCTCCCTTCGGCCGGTACACCATGGGACTATTCGACGACATGAGCCAGGACTTAGGCAGGGCGAACGAGCCCCCCAAGCTTTCCAACCGGGCGTTCGGCGCTGGCTTCGCGGTTGTCTTTGCGATCATCGCTTTGCTCCCACTGCTCCTCGAAGGACACATCAGGTGGTGGGCCGCGGGTGTCAGCGGAGCGTTCTTATTGCTTGCTTTGGTCGTTCCGTCGGTGCTGGGGCCGCTGAATCGGGTGTGGATGAGAGTTGCCGCTTTGGTGCAGAAGGTGGTGAACCCGGTAGTGATCGGCGTGCTTTTCTTCGTGGTCATCACCCCGGTTGGCTTGGTGATGCGTCTGTTCGGCAGGGACCCGCTGAAGCGGAAGCGCTCGGATGCGAACACTTACTGGATCGAGCGAGACCCTCCCGGCCCCGATCCCGAAGGGATGATCAATCAGTTCTAGGCGAGGCATACGCTAGAGACATGGGCATGCTCAAGGAGTTGTGGGCGTTCGCTAAGGCTCGTAGGAAGTACTGGCTCTTGCCTCTGATCCTCGTGATCCTCCTGATCGGAGGGTTCGTGGTTATCGCGCAGACGTCGCCGTTCGCTTCCTTCCTTTACACGATCTTCTAGCCCTTGCTCGTTCTTGGGGTCTCGGCCTTCTATCACGACAGCGCTGCCGTTCTAGTTGAAGACGGCAGGATCGTTGCCGCCGCACAGGAAGAAAGATTCACGCGCGTCAAGAACGACGCGACCTTCCCGCGCAATGCGATCGAGTACTGCCTCTCGCACGTCGATGGTCTGGGGGCCGTGGACTTCGTCGTCTTTTACGAAAAGCCATTCCTCAAGTTCGAGCGACTGCTGGAGACGTATCTGGCTTTCGCGCCGAAGGGTCTCCGGTCGTTCAACGTGGCCATCCCGATCTGGGTCAAAGAGAAACTCTTTCAGAAACGGATGCTGCGCCAAGAGCTAGAGGCTTTCGACCCCGACTTCGATTGGCAGAGTCGCTTGTTGTTCACCGAGCACCATCAAAGTCACGCCGCCAGTGCCTTCTTCCCATCCCCCTTCGAGGAAGCGGCCGTGCTGACGATGGACGGAGTCGGGGAATGGGCGACCACGACGTTCGGCCGGGGCTCGGGGAGCAATCTGGAGATCTTCAAAGAGATCCACTTCCCTCACTCGTTGGGTTTGTTGTACTCGGCGTTCACGTACTACACGGGGTTCAAGGTCAACTCGGGCGAGTACAAAGTGATGGGGCTGGCCCCGTACGGCGAGCCCAAGTACGCGCAGACGATCCAAGACAACCTGATCGATCTCAAGCAGGACGGTTCGTTCCAACTGGATCTCTCCTACTTCGATTACTGCACCGGTCTCAAGATGAGCAACGAGCGATTCGACGAGTTGTTCGGTGGGCCTCCCCGAGAACCGGAGAGTCTTCTGACCCAGCGTCATATGGATCTCGCCGCTTCGATCCAGGCTGTCACCGACGAAGCCGTGCTTCGCATGAGCCGTCACCTGGCAGCGGAAACCGGTTTACCGGATCTATGCCTTGCCGGCGGAGTCGCGCTTAATTGCGTATCCAACGGCAAGGTCTTGCGCGATGGCGCCTTCAAACGCATCTGGATCCAGCCGGCGGCCGGAGACGCAGGAGGAGCTCTCGGCGCCGCGCTCGCTGCCTATCACCAGTTCAAAGGTCAGGACCGGGTCGTCAACGGCCCCGGGGACTCGATGCAGGGGAGCTATCTCGGTCCGGAGTTTCCCCAGGAAGAGATCGAGCACCGCCTCACTGCGGAGGGAGCCACATTCACGACACTGGCCGGCGAAGAGTTGGTCGAACGAACGGTCGACGCTCTCGCGTCGGGCCAGGCGGTGGGCTGGTTCCAGGGTCGGATGGAGTTCGGGCCCAGGGCTTTGGGCGGTCGTTCGATCCTTGCCGATCCTCGTTCCCCGACGATGCAGTCGCGCCTGAACCTCAAGGTCAAGTTCCGCGAATCGTTCCGTCCCTTCGCTCCTTCGATCCTTGCCGAGGATCTCGGCGACTGGTTCGAGATCGAAGGAGACAGCCCGTACATGCTGCTCGTGGCACAGGTGGCTCGAAATCGCTTGCGGAAGATGACCGAAGAAGAGGAAGGCCTATTCGGGATCGAGAAGCTGAACGTGCCGCGCTCCGATATCCCGGCAGTGACTCATATCGACAACTCAGCGCGGATACAAACCGTGCATAAGGAGACCCATCCGAGGTATCACGCTCTTTTGGAGCTGTTCAAGGAAAGAACGGGTTGTCCGGTTCTCGTGAACACGAGCTTCAACGTCAGGGGAGAACCGATCGTGTGCACGCCTGAGGATGCTCTCGCATGTTTCCGTAAGACCGATCTCGACGTATTGGCGATCGGGAACTGTCTCTTGTCGAAGGGCTGAGTGTTATGAGGACTTTCCTCAGAACAACAGCCATCAGGCTGCTCGTCCTCATCTGTTTGTTGGTGACGATCAACCTGGCCAGCGCGGTGATCCTTCGCATCGTTCGGCCGGGCGAAGACACGGGGCCGGACCCCCGAGCAGCGTTACCGAACTACGAGGATCACAACCGCGCGCTGCAGGCACTCGAGGAGACTTCAAGCTCACAGAAGCGGGTGGACTACATCCCTTTTATCGAGTGGAAGCGCAAGCCCTTCAATGGCGAAGCCGTGACCGTTGGCAGTGACGGCGACCGAGTCGATCACTTTCCGGATCCCACCGATCCGGCAGCCAAGTCCGTCCACTTCTTCGGAGGATCGACGATGTGGGGTACGGGAGTCGACGACAACGGAACGATCCCCGCTTCATTTGCCCGGTCGAACCCGGACCTAAGGGTCTTGAACCACGCGGAGAGTGCTTTCGTCAGCCGGCAGGGATTGGAATACCTGATCCGTCTACTGAACGAAGGTGAGTCGATCGATGTTGCGATCTCCTACGACGGGGTGAACGACGTAGCGAATCTCTGCCGTCGCGGAATCAGTGTCGGCGGCCACGCAGAGGAGCCGGACCTCGTCGAGGCCCTGGAGGAAGAGCCCTCGGATCTATCTCTATGGGGGGCGACGAAGAGGTTGCTCTTCCTTCGAACGCAACAGTTGGTCGAGAGATTGGTCGCGGACGTCGACGATGCGGATGCCCTGCCCGGAGATGCACCTCCCCCCGATTACTTCGCCTGCGAAGACGATCCGGAAAGGACAAAGGCCGTTGCCCGGACCCTGCTGAGTAACTGGCAACACGCGAGGGACATCTCCGCAGCAGAAGGCATCGAGTTCAGGGCGATCCTGCAACCCGTGGCGCATATGGGCTCTCCGCGCCTGGATCACCTCCCCGAGTTGTCTACGGACAATTGGCAGCTGGAGCTCGCGTCCCAGTACGAGGTTGTCTATCCGATCCTCCAGGAGGCGATAGCCGACTCGAAGGAGGATTGGATGCTCGATATGAGCGATGCCTTCGACGGTTCCGAGCAGCTGTACATCGACTTCTGTCACGTCACTTCCGAAGGCAACGAGATCATCGCCGCGGCGATAGACAAAGTCGTTAAGCCCTAGAAACGCGGAGTATCGTCACTTTTCGGGGGGTGTCGGAAATCGGTCGGATGTTGAAGACGATATCTATCTGGGTGATCGTTTTCGTCTTTCTTTTGGGAACGATCAATCTCTCGAGCGCGGTGCTCCTTCGGATGGACATTTGGGATGACGAGGGGGTGGACCACCGGGCCGCCTTGCCGAACTATCCCGACAAGGCGTACGCAACTCTTGTTCTGGAGGAGTACGCAACAACGCAAGGACGACTGGATTACGAGCCCTTCGTTGAGTGGAAGCGGATGCCATTCGAGGGAGAAACCGTAACGGTCGGTGGCGACGGTGACCGGGTCGACGATGTCCCAGACCCGACCGATCCATCAGCCAAGTCCGTCCATTTCTTTGGCGGTTCCACGATGTGGGGCACGGGGGCGGACGACAACGGGACCATCCCTGCGATCTACGCGCGTATGAACCCGGATCGCCGGATCTTCAACCATGGTGAAACGGCTTACGTAAGTCGGCAAGGTCTTGAGCGTCTGATCGCGCTGATCGGCGAGGGAGCATCGATGGATGTAGCGATCTCCTACGACGGTGCAAACGATATTGCCGTCCTTTGCCGCGACGATACGAGCCTCGGTGGGCACGCTAAGGAAGCTGACTTCACCGGAACCTTGTTGGGTAGCAAAGAGGTCTCTTTCCGCGAGGCGATTTCAAAACTGCTCTTCTCAGAGACGAAAGACTTGATCGATCGACTGGTTAGGGAAGACGAAGATCAGCACGGGGGCGACGAGGACATCTATTTCTGTGACAACGATCCTCGAGGGGCACAGGCTGTGGCCAAGACTCTCCTCGGTCATTGGCAGCGCGCTAGGGATCTA
>DASQLQ010000085.1:0-28719 GCA_035629935.1 Actinomycetota bacterium | reverse complement strand
ACCGGGTTAACCGGGTAAGGCCCCTTGCTAGACCACAAGGTATATAGGCCGGAGCTGTAAGTGCAGCAATGCATTCAGGCGACCGGTACTAATAGGCCGAGGACTTGGTTTCGCTCGCGCTCGCTCTGGAATTTCCAGAGTTACCGCCCGCTCGAAAGAGCAGGCGCTTGAAAACTGAATAAGGCCGTAATAGGCCGGGAGTTTGCAGGTTTCCGGTGGCCATGGCGGAGGGGCAACACCTGGTTCCATTCCGAACCCAGTAGTTAAGTCCTCCAGCGCCGATGGTACTGCCCTGGAGACGGGGTGGGAGAGTAGGACGCCGCCGGGATTTTTCAAAAGAGCCGCCTTCGGGCGGCTCTTTTCTTGTTCCCCTAAGATGTCTCAAAATCCGAAATGTCTGAGTTCAAGGGGGAACAAGTGAACTCGAAGATCCGCAAAGTGATTCTCGTGGCGACGTTTGCGCTCGGCTCTGTCGTGACCGTCGGAAGCCCCGCTCAAGCGGCATCTTGCGACACGGAGCTCGGCGACATGTGTAAGGCGATCGGTGTGGTGTGCGACGACCTCTACCGGGTGAATCCAAAGGTCTGGGCTCTCACTTCTTGCCCTAACTGGTAGTCGTTCCGGGCAATCGCCCGAATCGCCCATTTCTGGCAAGTCGTCGAGCCCATTGACGTTGGTCCTCGCAAACAGGACATTGGTAGGCGAAACCCTATCGCGGGGTCCTATCCGATTAAGTAGGCGACATGGCGAGCGGCCAGATCCGGGTACTTCCAAAGAGACTGGCGACCGTCCTCTTGGCGGTCGTGCTTCTCGTCGGCCCTTTGGGGGTCCCAAGCTCAGCGTTCCCCTTCCGCTCCTCTCGCTTGATACCCGCCGGCACCTCGCCGGCCCGCGTGAGACTGGCAGACCTCGACCACGACAGGAAGCTCGACGTCGTCGTCACCAACCGGGATGTGGACACCATCTCGGTTCTCCTGGGTGAGGGCAACAGCTCGTTCGACGGGCCCACCGACTTCCCGGTCGGAAATGGCCCGACCGGACTGGCTCTGGGGGATCTGAACACTGATGGCCATCTCGATGTCGTTACGGCGAATGTAGACGGCGACAATGTGTCGGTTCTGCTCGGCGATGGCATGGGCGGGTTCGGGGCGGCCGCTCCGTTCGCAACGGGGACCGATCCGTTCGAAGTCGTCGCTGGGGACCTGGATGGTGATGACGACCTCGATCTAGCAGCGTCCAGCCTCTCGAGCAACTTCATCTCGGTTCTTCTGAACAATGGCAACGGTTCGTTCGCAGCAGCGACTCCCTACCCCGTAGGAGGTGCGACCAGGGGCATAGCGGCCGGATTGTTCGACGGCGATGACGATCTGGATCTAGTTGTTTCTCGGTTCGGCAGCAACCAGGTCTCAGTCCTACTGAACAACGGCACGGGATCCTTCCCCGCGTTTAGCTCCATCTCGACAGGTATGGAGCCAATAGATGTTGGGGTGGGTGATCTGAATGGCGATGGGGACCTCGATCTTGGAGTGGTGAACCTTGTTTCCGAGAACATCACTCTGCTGCTAGGCGATGGCGGTGGGGCATTCGCTTTCGAAGCCAATCTGCCCATCGGCGGCCCCAACCCGGAGTCGATCAGCCTCGCGGACGTAGATGACGACGGGAACCTCGACATATCCATCCCTGCCGCGCAGGTATTTGTTCGCCTTGGTGTGGGCGACGGTTCGTTCGAGGACCCAGTCGCGTACGAGGCCGGAGAGGGCCCGGTCTCGGTTGCTGCCGGTCTCGTCGATGCCGATAGGAATCCAGACCTGGTCGTTGCCAATATCGCCGGCAACAATGTCTCAGTCCTGCTGGGCGATAGGGAAGGGTCGTTCGCGGCCCCCATCTTCGAGACCGGCAACGATCCCATAGCCGTGACGCTCGGCGACTTCAACGGCGACGAGGATCCCGACCTTGCGATCGCTCGGTACTCAGCCGGCGAGGTATCGATCATGCTCGGCGACGACGGGGGCTCGTTTGCCGCCCCCGACAACTTCGCTGCCGGAGGCGGCACCAACGCTTTGGCAACGGCCGACCTCAATGACGACAACATCCTCGACCTGGTAACTGCGAACCAGACCACCAGCAACGTGTCGGTCCTGCTCGGGACCGGCAATGGTGTTTTCGGCGGGCCGGACCAGTTCACTACGGGTGATTCGCCACGAGCAGTCGCGATCGGAGACCTGAACGAGGACACAATCCCAGACCTAGCAGTCGCGACCACAGGAACCACCGACGAGATAAACACCCTGATCGGGTTGGGGGACGGAACCTTCACGAACGGCCCGGACGCTTTAGCTGGTGCTGACCCCGAATCGCTGGCGGTCGAGGATCTCAACAACGACTCCCACCTCGATCTTGCGGTCGCCAATGCGGGCTCGAATACCGTCTCGATCCTTTTCGGCGATGGCCAGGCTGGATTCTCGGGCCCGAGCTTCCCTGTAGGGATGCTTCCGTGGTCGGTCGTGACCGGTGACTTGAATAACGATTCCCGCCCGGATGTGGCCGTGGCGAACGTCGATTCCGACAACGTCTCCGTCCTACTGGCGAGCACCACTAACTCTTTCGAAGGTGCCGTTCATTACCCGGCAGGCAATGCCCCTAGCTCCGTAGTCATCGGCGATCTGGACGAGAACGCCCAGGCGGACCTGGCCACTGCCAACACCGGTTCCGACGATGCCTCGGTTCTGCTCGGGACCGACGAAGGCGCATTCGCTTCCCCTGCAGACTTCGGTGCGGGCGATGCTCCGATCGATCTCGTGACCGGCGACATGGATCGTGACGGCGACGACGACATCGCGGTCCTCAATCAGGCTTCTGACGATGTGACGTTCCTCGAGAACATCGAGAGGCGTAGTTCGAGTGGGGGAGGTGGTTTCCCGGCAGAGACGCCGGCAGCGCCCCAAGGCCTGAAGGCGACGGCGGTCTCTACCAGTGCGATCGATCTCGAGTGGGGTCCGTCGGAGGAGGACGTGGCCGTATACGAGGTGTATCGCGACGGGAGCGAGGGGCCGGTCGCGATGGTCACCGGAACGAGTTTCTCCGACACAGGCCTCGTCCCCGACACTACCTACACGTACACGGTTTTCGCAGTGGACCAAGACGGTGAACGTTCGGATCCGGCCTCCGCCAGCGCAACCACGTTCGAGACCCAGCCCAGTCCCGGTCCCACCGACGGCGACGCCGACGCAGACGGTGTCTTGAACAGTGTGGACGAATGCCCGCGTCGTCCCGGCCCCCGTTCGAACCAGGGGTGCCCCGTCTATGTACCTGCGGATGTGTCGATCAAGTCCTCCGGCAACGCGTTCGTCGGCCAGATCGCTCTCGGGAACACGGATACGGATCTGTTCACCCTCCAACAGACGACCGAGGAAAGGTGTTTGTCCAATCGACGAGTAGTCCTCAAGAAGAAGAAGCCGGGACACGACCCTCGGGTAGCGCGCGATCGTTCCTCTAGGCGGGGTCGATGGAGGGTGGGTGGGCTCGCCGGTAAGCAGGGGACTTTCTACGCCGTCGCGAGACGCAAGGTGCTAAAGGCCGGCCCCCCCGTGATCTGCAAGCGGGCGGTTTCCGAAAGTCTGAAACGAGGTCACTAGCCGCTTAGACCTCTACATACGAGCCGATCCGAGCGAACCCCAACCGCTCATAGATGCGCCCGGCACCCTCATCGCGTGCGGTTAGGTAGACGATCCCGCTGCCGAGCTCGATGGCGGCCCTGGTCAATAGCTTCGTGAGGGCCGAGCCGATCCCTTGCCGACGGTGAGTCTTGACCACGGCCACACCGGTTATCTCGGCGACACCCCGGTGATGAGTCATACGCCCGCTTCCGACGGGCCGTTCCTCGCTGAGTGCGATGAGCTGCACGACGTTAGGGGCGGCCACGGAGGACCTGAAGGCTTCGAGCGCAGCTGCATCCGCCGCCGAATCGAACGCCGACTGCACGAGCTCGACGACCTCTGCGGCATCATCCAAATCGGAGTCGAATGGTCGGATGGCTACGTCGGCGCTTATCTGCGCAGCGTCCACCGGCGAGATCGAATCCAGAGCCAGCAAAGGCTCGATCGTCGGTGTTCCGAATCCGGCCGATGCCAGATCCTCGGCCAGTCCAGGGAAGAGCTCCCTGATGAATTCCCACCGCGGGGACCGTCCCGCCGACCCGAACGCCTCCGCTACATGGTCCAGATGCTGCGTCCAGTCTGTGGTCCCGAGCCGGGGGACGGCAGCGGATGCCCACGGCACCATCAGTTTCCGGTGCAGCAGCAGATCGAAAGACCCAACCTGCTTCACCGTGCATAACGGACGAGTCACCTCGAGGATGTAGGCGTGGATCCGCTCCAGTGCTGCGGCCGGCGAAGTCATGGCCCGGGACTCTAGCGGCCGGGCAGAGGGACCCGTACGGGCGTCTAGGGTTTCTCGATGCCGGCACGAAAGCCCCGCACCCCGCGGCCCCCCAGGAAAGACCGTGGAGACGCGCCCGAAAGCGTTCATCTCGCCAAAGAGGTGGTGGAGGAACTGCGCGCCACGGCCCGTCCGGGCAAAGGCGAGATCCTCGTCAAGGTGTTCGCCGATGCGGTGACGGCATTTGCTGCAGGGGATTACACAGAAGCGATCAGGCTGGGCGAGCAAGCGAAGCACATGGCCTTGCGAGCCGTCGGCCCACGCGAGTTCCTGGGCCTGGCCTATTACAGCGCCGGGAAGTTCCCCGAGGCAGCGCGGGAGCTGGCGGCGTTCCGCCGACTGTCCGGGTCTACCGATCAGAACCCCGTGCTGGCCGATTGCTACCGGGCCATGGGGAAGCCGGACAAGGCGATCGACTACTGCAACGAGGTCCTGGGGTCCTCGCCACCCGACATCTACTTCGAGGCAAACATCGTGGCCGCCGGCGCTCTAACGGATCAGGGTCGGATCGACGAAGCGATCGCGCAGCTGGAGCGT
The DNA here is from genome assembly GCA_035629935.1 of Actinomycetota bacterium. GTDB lineage: Bacteria > Actinomycetota > CADDZG01 > CADDZG01 > WHSQ01 > DASQLQ01. The sequence continues at coordinate 23,745 of DASQLQ010000085.1, read as the reverse complement.
CTCGAGTTGAGACCGGAGGTCGCCGAGGCGTACCACGTGCGCGCTTGGTACGTGCTCGCCGACCTGCTCGAACGAAAGGGCCGGTTCACTCAGGCGCGGGAATGGTTCGAGGCCGCCGCTGCCGCCGACCCTGAAGGAACGGACGCGGACGAGCGAGCGCTACGGCTCCAGTCGACACGATGAGCATCATCGAGCTGACTACCGACGAGGAGTTCGTGGAAGCGTACGAAGTGATGCACGAATTGAGGACGGATCTTTCCCTCGAGCAGTACTTAGGGCTCTTGGCCGACATGCGACCCGCCGGCTACCGTCTGTTCGCAGCCCGTGACGAGGGTCGGATCGTTGCCCTGGCCGGGATCGGGCTGGGAACGAACTTCTACTACCGGCACTACCTCTGGGTATACGACCTGGTCACGACCGACGCGTCTCGCTCACGGGGCCACGGAAAGGCACTGCTCGACCACCTCGAAGTGATCGCACGCGAGGCGGGCTGCCAAACGCTCGCACTGGCTTCCGGGCTGCACCGCACCGATGCTCACCGGTTCTATACCGACAAGATGAAGATGGATCGGGGCAGCTACACGTTCTCCAAGGACCTTCGCTAGCCGGTTTCCTGCTGCTCCTCAAGCTTGTCGAAATACCGCTTGTAACCCCATGTGTTCATCCAGAACGATGTGGTCTGCTCCAGCCGCGTGACTTCCGCATCTTCCAACCGATCCTTGAGATCGGCCCGGGCAAGGCGTTCAACGACCGCGGCCACCGAGTCGAGATCGTCCGTTTCCTTGCGGGCTTGTTGCACCCAGTCGGCCCATTGCCTTAATGCAGCGATCGCTTCGCTACAGGTGTCGTCGACATCCGCATCCACCGGCCCGAAGTGGGTTGGGCAGAGGCTCGCAGGCTTCAGCTCTCTCACGCGCTCGATCGATGCGATCGCCTTCTCGAGGTGGAACTCGGGTGGGGGAGTCGCTGGGCGGATCGCCGGCACGTCCGGCAAACGGACCCCCAGTGCATCGCCGGTGAAGACAGCGCCCGTTTCAGAGTCGAGGAACGCGTGATGGTGATACGCGTGGCCGGGCGTCTCGACCGCGGTCAAGGTCCTGCCCCCTAGATCGATCGTGTCGCCGTCGGCGATCACGGTGATCCGGGACTCCTCGATCGGGTCGATGCCACCCCACATCTCTTCCATGCGATCTCCGTAGATCCGTGAAGCGCTCTTCCACAGCTTCGAGGGATCCACTAGATGGGGAGCTCCTATCTCGTGCACGGCAACGCGCGCCGTGGGGAATCGAGCGGCGATCGTTCCGGCCGCTCCGGCGTGGTCCAGGTGGATGTGTGTCACGACGATCCAGTCGAGAGTGTCGACACCCAGGCGATCCAGCTCGGCGAAGACGTTGTCGACCCGTGACTTCGGGCCTGTTTCGACCAAGGCGGTTCCCTCCCCGCTCACGACGAAAGCGGCGGTGATCTGGTCGAAGCCGTGCATCTTGGTGTCGATGATCGAGTATCCGGACATCTGGCCCTCTCTTGCGGTGGAGAAGATAGCGTGGGCCGGATGATAGCCGCCGGCTACCGGCCCCCCGCCGTCCTCATAGTCAACCCCTACGCGGGGCGCCTCTCCGATATCGAGCGACAGGCAGCGATCGAATCTGTCGTCCAACGCTTCGACGTCGAGCTATTCACAACGAAGGCCAGGGACAGTGCGATCGGCATCGCCGCCGAAGCGGCGAAGAACGGCGCCGAGTTGGTGATCGCCCTAGGAGGCGACGGACACATAAACGAGGTAGTCAACGGGATAGCGGGGACCGAGGCGCAGTTGGGGATCATCCCGGCGGGAACCATGAACGTTTTCGCTCGGGCCCTCGGCATCCCCTTGGACCCGCATCGCGCGGTCGATCATCTGGTATCGAAGCTCGGGCAACCCTCTCGAATGGTTTCATTGGGCCGAATGAACCAGCGCTACTTCACGTTCTCGTCTGGATGCGGTTTCGACGCAGAGGCAGCAGAACGCGTGGAGCGGTACCTGAGGTCCAAGAAGAGACTTGGTGAGTTCTTCTTCTTCTGGAGCGCGTTCCGCGTGCTTGCGGGGTCGTACAGGCACCGCAACCCGTCGATGCTGCTGAGAGGCCCGTTCGGGGTTGTCCCGGTTGCGATGGCGATCGCTTGCAACGCCGGGCCTTACGCATACCTCAAGGGTCGCTCGATCAACATCGCGCCGGACGTGCGGCTCGAAGGGGGGCTCGACATCTTTGCCCTCCGCACGATGCGTTTGGAAGCATTGCCGTTGTACGCCTGGCGTTCGGTTGTCACCGGCGATCTCGTTCATCACGACGACGCTTTCTACGAGAGCGATCTGTCCGACTTCGAACTGACTGCCGAGGCCCCGTTCGTCTGCCACACTGATGGGGAGCCCCTGCCCCCAACAGATTCGGCTCGCTTCACACTGGCGAAGGACGTTCTGCGGGTCAGCGCGTGAGCGTCCTTCTGGTCACCCCACCCGAGCATCTCGGGGGGCCGATCATCGAGCGTCTCATAGCCCAGGGCGACGAGGTTCGGGTCGTCGTCGCCTCTGCGGACGCGGCAGATTGGCGACGCCTTGGGGCGCACGTGGCTGTCGGTGACCCCGACGGGGACCTGCTGGAGCGAGCGGGACAGAGCTCCAGAACCATCGCACTGTTCGATCCTGCCGAAGAGCTTGCGCAAGATGCGATCTCGGCTGCTAAGGCCGCCCGCATAGATCGGGTGGTAGCGGTCTTATCGCGCCCGAGCGTCGCTCTTAGCGCCTTGCTGGCCGGATCCGAGCTGACATATGTGGTGCTGGTCGCTGCGCGCCGGGGACTGAAGCGCGCTCCGGGCGTGGCCGAGATCGCCGAAGCCGTTGACGCAGCAGACGATCTGGCGGGGGAGGTCAGGCTCGAGCTGGATCTTGCCGAACCGGGAGCGTGGGACGCTCTCGGGATTGAGCGCTAGACGCCGAGGTAAGCCTCTCGGACCTTCTCGTCCTTCATTACTTCGTCACCCTCGCCGGAGAACACCAGCGTGCCCTTGTCCATGATGAACGCGCGATCGGCCATCTTCAGGACACCGACGTTCTGTTCGACCATGAGAACCGTCGTGCCGTCCTGATTGATACGCGAGACGACCTCGAAAACAGTCTGCGTCAGTTTCGGCGACAGGCCAAGTGAAGCTTCATCGACCAACAGGAGCTGCGGTCTTGCCATCAGGCCGCGGGCGATGGCCAGCATCTGCTGCTCGCCACCCGAAAGGGTCCCCGCCATCTGCGTCCACCGCTCCCGGAGCCGGGGGAAGTACTCGACGGATTGCTCCACGATCTCTCTCGTCCGTTTGCGATCCTTCCGATAGGGCCAGGCTCCCAAACGGAGGTTCTGGGCAACGGTGAGTTGCGGGAACACGTGTCGTCCCTCGGGAACGAGCACGATGCCTTCCGCTACGAGCTTGCGGGGGTCGACCCCGGTGACGTCGTTGCCGTTGAAGCTGATCGACCCGCCCCACGGCTTGAGGATCCCGGCCAGCGCCAGGATCGTGGTGGTCTTTCCGGCGCCGTTGAGTCCGAGAAGGACCGCCGTCTGGCCTTCCTCGATGTCGAACGAGATGCCCTGCAACACCTTCAGGGAGCCGTAGCCGGCCGTCAGGTCGCGCACCTCAAGCAGGGACATTCTCGCCCTCCTCTTCCTCGACCTCGGTGCCGAGGTACGCCGCGACGACCTCGGGGTGGCTCTTCACCTGTTGCGGAAGGCCTTCGGTCAGGATCTGTCCGAAGTTGAGTACGTAGACGTAGTCGCAGACTCCGACGACGAGCGGGACGTGGTGCTCGATCATCAGGACCGTGAGGTTCAGGGTCTTGCGAAGCTCGAGCAAACGATCGCCGAACTCGTGAGCCTCCTCGGGACCCATCCCGGACGTGGGCTCGTCGAGCAGCAGAAGATCCGGATCGGTAGCAAGGACGGTGCCGATCTCGATCAGCTTGAGCGTTCCGTAGGGGAGCCCGTCCAACTGGGAGCCCGCCAGGTGACTCAGACCGATGAAGTCGAGAACCTCCATGGCGTTCGCCTTCAGCTTGCGCTCTTCGGCGAACGACCTAGGTACCCCGACCAAGGCGCCGATCGCTCCGTAACCGATCCGAGGGTGTTGGGCGACCATGAAGTTCTCGAGAACCGTAAGCCCACGAACGAGCCCGATGTTCTGGAAGGTCCTCCCGATGCCTAGGGCAACGCGGCGGTGGGTGGGAAGCAAGGACACGTTCCGACCCCGGTAGGCAACCGTCCCGGTGTTGGGTTGATAGAGACCCATGATGCAGTTGAAGAGCGTGGTCTTACCGGCGCCGTTGGGGCCGATCAGCCCGACGATCTCCCACTCGGGCACGTCGATGTTGACGTCGTTGAGCGCGACCAGGCCGCCGAAGCGGATACCCGTGTTCCGGACCTCGAGAACGGCCACTATGCGTCCACGTCCTCTTTGACTTTGGCCTCTTCCTCGCTCGCGCCATCAGTTTTTCCCTCGGAGCCTTTGTGCAGGCCGAGCTTGCTCAAGAGGGCGTGCTTCTTCTCGCCTTTCTCTTTCGGAGCGTGTCCGTGTCCCTCCGGGTGAGCCGTGAACTTCTGCCCGCGCAACCACCGGGTGATCGGTGATACCTGTTCGGCGAAACCGCCGGGGAATTGGATGACGGTAAGGATCGCGAGGAGTGCTCCCACCGTGACGGTCACGACCGACAAGGATCGGCCGAAGCTCCCGGAGACGTAATGATCCAGCCAGCTCCAGAGCTCCAGCAAGAACGGGAAGAGGGCGAAGAACGCCGAGATGAAGATGACCCCGGTTCGATTCCCCAGTCCTCCCACCACGACCATCAGGACCCACAGCAGCGCTATCGAGAAGTTGAAGTCGTTGCTCACGACGTTCGTGGCCCGGAAGGCCATCAAGCCCCCCGCCATCCCGGCGAACAACCCCGAGAGCACGAACGCAAGGACCTTGTAGGCCGTGACGTTGATGCCATAGGAGGCGGCGACGGGCTCGGAATGCTTGATAGAGAGAACCGCTCGGCCGACCTTCGACTTGAGAAACCTCCAGTCGACGAAGATGACCAATGCCAGAAACGCGAACGTCAAGTACGCGAATGCGCGGTCGGTGGTGAAACCATCCGGCCGGGGCGCCGGCATCCCCGCGCCACCACGGGTCAGGAAGGGGATCTCGAAGATCGAGCGTTCCGCCATGAATCCGTACGTCAGCGTGATCAGAGCCAGATAGAGGCCCTTGATCCGGAGCGCAACGAGGCCCAGCAGCATCGCGGCCACCCCACCACTGACGACGGCGAAGACCATGCCCAGAGCGAAGTCACCGAGAGCGCAGCCCTCTTCGGGCGTACAGCCGGCCTTCTCGGTGACGTAGTAGGCGGCAACGAAAGCTGCGATCCCGACGAACGCATGGTGGCCTAGTGACACCTGGCCCACGTAGCCGAGCACGATGTTGAGCGACAAACCGATGATCGCGAAGATCGCTGCGAGCGAGATTCGGTCCGCCCAGTATTGGGGCACGATCGCGGTGATCCAGAAGATCCCACCGAAGATGATTGCCAGAACTGTGAGACGTGCCGCCCACCCGGCCGTGCTGGGACGCCACCGTTCGTGCTCGACGGCCGGTAACGGAGCTGTGATCGCCTCGGTTGCGGTCGCCATCGCTTAAGCCTCGCTCCCGAGAAGGCCCTGAGGCCGGATGAGTAGAACCAGAAGCAACACCAGCATCAAAAGGACGTCGGGTCCTCCGGGCACGATGTCCTGCCAGAGTCGTTCACCGAGGTAGTAGTGGCCGGAGCCCCAGTTGGAAAGCGCCTGGACGATCCCCACGATCACTCCACCGACGAATGCGCCCGGAAGGCTGGTCATCCCACCGATAACGGCTCCGGTGAAGGAAGGTATGAGCACGCCGCTGGTCATCACCCCAGGCGTTAGAGCACCCGAGAGAGGCACGTAGAGGATCCCCGCAACGGCTCCAAGGAATGCGGCCGTGCCCCAGATGAATCGCGACATCCGCTCGACGCCGATGCCCACGACTCGCGTTGCGAACGCGTCCTGGGAGGTGGCGAGAACGGCCAGCCCAAGATCCGTCCGAGAGAAGAAGTAACCGAGGACTCCGGCGACGACAACGAGGATCGCGAGAACGAGTAGGCGTTGGGGTTCGACGATGAAGTTGAAGAGCTCGACGTTGCCGCCTCCTGGGATCTTCGAGATGATCGGTGCCAGCGATTTCGGTTCGGGGAGGAACAGCAGCAGCTGGGTGCCGATCGCGAAGAGCGCGAAAGCGATGGTTGCCACCAGCAAGGTGACGCGGGGCGCGTTCAACAAGGGCCGGACGATGACACGTTCCATGATCAATCCGATGATCACGACGCCGATCACGGCGATGAGGGCGGCCACCCCGTAGGGGATCTCCATGGACCGAACCTGCTCGATCAGGACGTACACGATGAAGGCAGCGATCGAGCCGAACTCGCCCTGGGCAAAGTTGAAGACCCGGCTCCCCTTGTACACGAGGACCAATCCCAGGCTCACCAGTCCGTAAACCGCCCCTTGAGAGACCCCGATGATGATGAAGGCATTGGGGCCCGTGTCGTCGCCGCTTCCCGATATGAGAATGATGGCGCACAGGGCGACGATGGCACCGGAAACGATCGCGGTTCTCATGGCAGGCTGGAAATTACCCTAGAGGGCGGGTGTCTGTCGTGCCACTCGAGAGCGATTTAGAAATCGCTCACGAACGACTGGACCGTGTGCCAGCGACTATCCGAGCACTTGGCTTCGTTCACGTGCACCTCGTTCGCACCGAAATGATCGTTCGGAGCGAAGTTGAGGGTGGGCAGGATCCCGGTCTTGAGGTTCCTGACCTTCTCGGTCGAAGCGATGAAGCTCTCGCGGGTCAGGTTCTTGCCGGCGGACTCGAGCAGGCCCCGGAGCTGCTTCGACGCAGCCCAGCCGAGCCAGACGAAGTCGTCGCCCGTGCCCCCGTAGACATCGCCCATGGCTTTGTCGTACTCGGGGTCGAACTTCCCGCGATCGACCCACGCGGGGAAGGGAGCGAAGAACTTGGCACCGTCGAGCACGCCCGCGCCCTTGCACCCCACGTTCGCAACGGTGTCGAACGTCATGGTGATGCCCACCCCCACCCACTGCGGGTGGAATTGCTGGGTGTCGGCCGCCTTGAGAAGCTGGAGGAACCAGACCGGCGATGTCAATACATAGATGTTCTCGATGCCAGCGGCTCGCATCTCCTGGATGACCGTCTGGGCCTCGGTCTGACCGGCTCCCTTGCTGACAGCACGGTCGTAGACGACGTCGGCACCGGCCTTCTGCATCCCCTGGATGAAGCCGTCGTGAGCATCCTGGAAGTTCGGTGTGTCGAACCGGAGCATGCCGTTCTTCTCGCCCTTGCCTCCGAGGTTGGAGACGATCATGTCGGCGAGGAGCGGGCCCTGGTCGTTGTAGGTCATGGAGGTGGTGAAGTAGTTGGCCAGTCCAGTGACACCGGTCTCGGTCACGCCGGCCGACAGGTAAGGGACCCCGACCGAAGCAGCGTAGCGAGCACACGCCTGGATCTGGTCCGTGCCGGCGAGCCCTGACAGGAGGAAGACCTCGTCCTTCTCGACCATCTCCTTACAGACTGCAACGGCCTGGGAAGGGTTGTAGTTGTCGTTCTTGAGGATCGCTTCGACGTTGCGGCCGTTGACGTTCTCCTTGTTGCGCTTCATCCATTCCCACAGCAACTTGGAGCCCTTTTCCGCAGAACCCGAAGGGACGGGGGCGGCACCCGTTAGGGGAGCGTGGTTCCCGATCTTGATCGTGTCGCCGCTCACTCCGGTCGATGTCGACCCCGTTGTAGTCCCGCCGGAAGTAGTCCCGCCGGAGGTAGTCCCGCCGGAGGTCGTCCCACCGGAAGTGGTCCCACCGGAAGTGGTCCCGCCGGAGGTCGTCCCACCGGAAGTGGTCCCGCCGATGGCGGTGCCGCCGCCGAGATCGCCACCCGTGGTGCTGCCCAGACCACCGTCGACCGTGCCGAGCACCTCGCCGGTCTCGGCATCGACGATCTGTCCCTGTGCATTGACCTCGGCCCCCGGGGGCAGGATGCCGCCGGTTGCGACTCCGGGCTTTTGTCCGCAAGCTGCCGCAACGAAAACCATGACCAAGGCAAAACCGACGATCTGGGTACGAGTGTGACGTTGAGACACGGGACTATCCCTTTCTAGTGAGCTTGAGTTTCCCGAGCAGTGAACCTGTCGTTCGTTTGACCCCTCCGAAGAAGGTAGCGATGGGTGAGGGCCCGCTGTCGACCGCTATGCCGGCCCCGCCACGTCGCTGAGCGTTGATGGCTTGGATCTGAGCCAGCACCCCGTCCGGCCTGATGCCCTTGGCCGATTCGAGGATGACGGAGCGAAACACCGACCAGCAGATGAATCCTGCGAGTACGGCCAGCCACACGTAGGTGGGCAGGCCCTGCGGGGTAGCAGTAGCGCCTTCGACCGCGAGGGTGTCTGCGGCGGGGGATTCCGTGTCTGTGGGTGTCGATGCCCCTCCGCTGTCGGTGCTGCCACCGATGTCGCTGCTTCCCGTGTCGATCGAACCGCTACCCGTGGTCGTCGAGATGTCCCCGCCGGTGCTCGTTCCTCCGGTGGTGGTGGTCGGGTCGCTTGTAGTCGGGTCGCTCGGGGGAACAACGGTCTCGCCCGGAGTGAAAGCGATCTCGGTCACAACGCCGAGCTTGCCTTCGGGAGCTTTCGGGCCGACCAGGACCACGCGCCAGTTATCGGTGGGATCGGTGTCACCCGGTTTGTAGTCGTTGGGGTACTTGCCGACCAGCATGACCGAGGTGTTGGTGGTGAAGTCTTTGATCCACGCCTGTGCGTATTTCGTCAGGTCGAACTGCCAAACGTGCTCGACCTCGCCGTCCTTGGTCTCGACTTCCTTGCGCTTGGCGGTCGGGTCGGCCTTGGTGCAGGTGTACTTGGGAGCCTCGGGGTAGGGACGGGCGTCTCCGTCGCCGAAGAACGAGTTGATGAGGCAGGCCTGGAGCTCCTTACCTTCGACGTTGAGCGGCTCCGTCGTTTCGCAGAAGTCCTGTTGCCCGTCGCCGTCGTTGTCGTAGCAGCCGGGCTTCGCCTCGTAGAACGTGGCCGTGAACTTGGAGACCTTGGAGCCGATGGGGACGAGGGAGAGGTCGAAGTTGACGGCGGAGAGCTTGTTGGGCGTCTCGTAGTCGCCGTCCCGGATCTCGACCGGCAGCCGGCCCTCGGCACAAGCTGCCGGTACGGCGCCGAGCTGTCCGGGGATCACCGGGCAGAAGGGGTTCGGGGAGTCGACGGTCACCTTTTCGCCGGTGGGAAGGGTTATCTCCTGGCTGTTGGCCTCTTCCCAGTACCAGGCACGGGTGGAGACCGGAGGTTCGGCGGTCTTGGCGATCACGGGCGCGCTGAAAGCACCCAAAAGGACGGCGCTCAGCGAAGCGACGACCGATATCTTCGTCCACATTCTTCTTCTGCCCACGGTTTCCCCTCTACAGCGAGCCCATCCGCATCCGCTCGTAGGCGTGAAATCAGAGAGTAGCACCCTCAGATTCTTAGCTTCCTCCCCTTAGTCTTCCCTCTTTAGTACGTCCTTCCTCTACCGAGGTCACTCGAACTTGCTACGCTTCAGTCGATGAAGAAGCTGAAAGCTGTCTGGCAGTCGCTCTGGGTGGACGTCGATAGGCGTGTCCGGCTGGGCCGGATCCTGGGGTTTGTGTTCGTGACGGCGGGCTTCATGATCATCGGTTTCGCCTGGAACGGGGCCGCCTCGATCAACTTCGCTCAGGGCCAGATCCCTTACCTGCTGTCGGGTGGCTTCCTGGGCCTGGCCCTGGTGGTCACCGGTCTGGTCCTCATCTTGTTGTCCACGGTGCGGGCGGAGCGCCAGGTACTGACCGAGCTGTTCGGCGACATGTCCCGTCTACTCGGACGCAACCTTGCCCGGGCGCAATTCTCGACCAACGGTTCCAGCGATGGCGAGGGCATGGTCGTTGCAACGCAAAGCACCTATCACCGTCCGGACTGCAAGGTCCTTCAGGGCAAGGAAGGTCTCACGACCGTCACGCTCCAGCAGGCCGACGCGGAGGGGCTCGATGCATGTCGTGTCTGCGAACCTCCGACGCTACCGAAGAAGAAAGAAGAGCCGGTCAGCGCAGGGAGTGAAACACCAAGCCAGTAAGGGCCTTGGGCCAGAAGTAACTTGCTTTCTGCGGCATCCGCTCTCCCGAACTAGCGACATCGACGACCTGGGCCGCGCTCAACGCTCGCAGCAAGAAGGCCGCGGTCCACCCATCGCTCTCGACCAGTCTGATCATCTCGGCGCTCTCGCGGCTGAAACGAAGCTCTTCCGGTTCGCCGAACACCTGGGGGATGACGACCTCGTGAAGCGCAACGACGTCGAGGGATCTCCAAGCCGGATGTCGCTCGCCAACGGCCGCGATCACCTGCTCATCCGAGACCTCCGCGAGCAACCGTGCTTTGCCCATGACGACCGCGAGTGGATGGTCGGAGCCAGATCGAGCGAGTGCGTCGGCCGGTTCCTCGTCGAGGTCGCGGCCCCCGAATGACTCCTTGATGCCGTCGAGTGCGCCGGGTGCCTCCGCCCGTAACGCCCGATGGTACGGAAGCACGACGAGCTCTTCGGAGTCGGCATCGACGCAGAAGCACATGATCGAGTCGTGGTCGCCGGATTGTTCCTTGTTCTCTTGGTGGTACGCAAGCGCGGTTTCGTAGCGGTGGTGACCGTCGGCGATCACGAGGGGGCCGGGAGCGATGGCATCGGTCAAGGTCGCGATCTCGGCGGGAGCGGTGATCACCCACAACCGTTGGAGGGTCTCCGCAGTGTCTGCGAACCGTGCGTCCGGACGCCTGTCTTCGAGCGAATCCAAGAACGGCCTCACACCACCACCGCCCCTGTAGATCGCGTAGATGGGTGAGATGTTGGCCTTGCACGCGCGCATCAAGGCGAGACGGTCCTCCTTGGGGCCCGGCATCGTCCTTTCGTGAGGCAGGACCCCAGTGGTGGTCCCGAACTTCTCGAGGGTCAGTGCGCCGATCACGCCAACGACGCGCCGGCGACCGCCATCCGGGCCGACGAAGTCCTGGCGGTACACGTAGAGCGCGGGCTGATCCTCGGGAACCAGGACGCCTTGTTCGAGCCATGACTCCAAGGTCTCGCCTACATGTGCGTACTTGTTGGGCTGGTCCGGCCGCGGCTCGGCCAGTTCCAACCGGATCGCATTGTTCTCGTGGCGCCCGTGGAGCGCCTGCTGCTCCTCGGCACCGATCACGTCGTACGGTGGACACACCAGATCGGCGAGTTCCTCGCGCGAGGAGTAACGGATGCCCCGGAAAGGCCTGAGTTCAGGCATGAAGCGCGCATGATACGTGAGGGTTTAGGAGAACTGGACGGCCTGGTCTGTGATCTCGACGGAGTCCTATATCGAGGTGACCAGGCGATCGAAGGTGCGGCCGAGGCGATCGGCAGGCTACGAGCGCAGGGGATACGGATCGTCTTCTGCACGAACAACTCCCGGTCCACCCTCGATCAGTACGTGACCAAGCTCTCGTCGATCGGGGTCGAAGCGGGTACCGAAGACATCATCACTTCAGCCGTGGTCACCGCAGAGGTTCTGCGCGACAGGGGTTATAGCGGGAAGACCGCCATCGTCGTCGGAGGGGATGGGATCCGGGCCGCGCTGGGGGATGTCTGCATAAGCGTGAAGGACGATGCGGTGGTTACGAAGTCCGACCTCGTTGTGGTCGGGTGGGACCCGAACTTCCATTATGAGGCGATGAGGCGAGCGGCCGACGCCGTCCGCTCGGGAGCGACGTTCATCGCGACGAACGACGATTCTTCGTTCCCGGGACCGGATGGTCTGTGGCCCGGGGCGGGCGCGATCCTCGCTTCGATACAAACAGCGGGGGGCCGGACGGCAGAAGTGATGGGCAAGCCACACGCACCCATGCTCGAGACCGTGGCCAGGCGCTTGGATGGTTGCCGTCACATCGCGATCGTGGGGGACCGTCCCGAGACGGATCTGGCCGGAGCCCCCGATAGGGGATGGAAGACGATCCTCGTCCTGTCGGGGGTAACGCGTCGCGAGGAGGTCGGGGCGATCGATCCTCCCCCCGACCTGATCCTCGAGAGCATCGCGGAGCTTGCTCGCTAGATCAGCGTGAACGTCACCTGCACGCGTGCGCTGGCCGACAACGTCGGGGGCTCGACGGGGAACGGGTTAGTGGGACGTCTGGGACGCCCGACGGTGCCCCCCGCCGACGTGGTCCCTGCGATCGCGTCAGCCCCGACGTGGTGGATCTCGGGCGCTCGCGTGCGGCCCTCGCTGATCAGGATCGCGGGTCCCAAGGTCCGCCCACCCGTCTCGGCCAGGATGCGCGCTTTGTCGGTGGCGAACACCATCGCCTGTCGTAGAGCCTCTTTGACCGCCTCGCTGCGGTCGCTGACATCGAATGAGATGCCTCGCACCCCTTTCGCGCCGGCGCCGATCCCCACATCGATTACTTCCCCGAGGCGTTTCAGCTCGGAGGTCTCCACGCGGATCCCGGCCGCGCCGCGGTAGCCGATCACGGGTTGGGGGATGACATCGTCTTTGGGGTTGGGGTCACGACATCGGTCGAGGCACGTACGCTGCAACTCGACATTGAAGGTGTCGATGTTGTCGCCGGTGTAGCCCAGGGCCTTGATCGCGTCGATCACGCGCTCGGTTCGGGTGGAGAGCTTGTCGATGGCCGCGTCGGCCTCCCGGGCATGGCTTGTGACGCCGAAGGTGATCGTGCCGATGTCGGGCTCGATGTCGACTTCTTTGAAGGCCGCAACCGTCACCGTGTTGATGAGTGGTTCCGAGTCCTGAGCAGCTGCCGGTAGTGGTGCTGCGAACGCCCCGACGAGCGCCCCCACGAGACCCGCGATAAGCAGCTTCACGTTCGTCCTCCCCCCGTTAACCACGTGACGTAGTCAATCTACAGCGGAGCGTTACGGGTGGGAAGGGGGTTGGCGGCTTACGCCGTAAGTCATCTGCCCCATTCAGGACGCCACACGGTGGGGGGCTGCGTTGGTCGCCCTCCGAGGATGAACATCCCGATGAGACCGAAGACGAAGCCACCGACGTGGGCCATCCATGCGACCTCGGTTGCGCCCGATAGCTCTTGGGCTCCGATGAAGAACTGGTAGACGAACCACAACGCGAGCACGGTGAACGCAGACACCTGGATCACCGTCCAGATGAAGATGATCGGCACCAACACGTTCACTCGGGCGCGCGGGTACAGAAGGATGTAAGCGCCCATCACTGCAGCGACCGCGCCCGAAGCGCCGACGGCAGGGATGCAGGCGCCAGGGTTGGCATTCGTGCAGACCTCGGGTGAACGCAGCAGTGCCCAGAAGATGTGAGCGAAAGACGCAAGGATGCCGCCCGCCAGATAGAACAAGAGGTACTTGATCCGACCGAGCCGGTCCTCCACGTTGTTTCCGAAGATCCAGAGGAACAGCAGGTTGCCCCCCAAGTGGAGCAGGCCCCCATGCAGGAAGGTCGAGAAGACTATCGACCCGAGGAGCGATGCAAGTGACCGCTCCGGGATCGTGAGGTCCGGTCCTATCTCTCCGGTCGGACACGAATCGTCAACCTGACATGGGACCGGCGCGTGTTGGTAGAAGTAGACGGTTGCACGCGGCCCGGCTCCCAGGCCCGGCGTTTGGATGAACACCCCCACATTTATTGCGATCAGCAACAGCGTCACAACCGCGAACCGACGCGTCGGATTCACATCCGAGATCGGGATGAGGTGGAGCATCGCGGCAGTATAGGGTCGAGTTAATCGCCCAAACCCAATGTCAGGAGGGTCCCGTTGTTGGATGAGATAAGACGCGTGGGCTTGTTCACATCGGGTGTTGTGGAGTTGACGCGCCACCAGGCAGAGCGCGTGGTCAAAGACTTCGTGAAGAGCGGTGACGTACGACGCAAACAGGCGTCGTCCGCGGTCAAGGAGTTGATGGAAACAAGCAAAGTGGCGCGCACGGAGCTCGCTCGCTTGATCCGCTCGGAGATCCAGAACCAGATCGAGGGCCTGGGTCTCGCGACGAAGAGGGACCTCGAGCGCCTCGACCGGCGTGTGGCTCGGCTGGAGACGGAGCGCAAGAAGGCCCCGGCCGCGACCGCCTCCCGGAAGAAGACACCGGCGAAGAAGTCGACGGCCAAGAAGTCGACGGCCAAGAAGTCGACCGCCAAGGGGCAGGGGAGCGCTACCTCAGGGAATGCCGCGAGCCGGCCCTCGTCTTCGTCATAATCGGATAGATGGAACGCCCCGATCCACGAACCTCCGACCCGGCCGCGCTCGACGAGTGGGCTCGCCTCGAACTGGAGAGAGCGGCCGTCTCGGACGACGACACCAAGCTGGCCGTCTTGGACGGGCTCCACGAAACGCTCGAAGCGGGACTTGACGAAAACCCAACGACTCGACCTTGAGTTGGTCCGCCGAGGGCTGATCGGTTCGAGGGCCGAGGCGAAGCGAGCGATCGAACAAGGAAAGGTGACCGTGCGCGGCCTCCCCGTCGACCGCCCCTCCTCTCTCGTTACGTTGGACGATCCGATCGCGCTGGCCCCGGACGCGGCGCGTTTCGTCTCCCGTGGGGGAGAGAAGCTCGACTCAGCCTTAGCCCGGTTCACCGTCGAGGTTGCCGGCCGTCGTTGGATGGATGCCGGAGCATCGACGGGTGGGTTCACCGATCGGCTGCTACAGGGAGGGGCTTCTGAAGTCGTCGCCGTGGACGTCGGTTACGGCCAGTTCGACTGGCGTTTGAGGAACGAGGCACGCGTGACGGTGTTGGAGCGGACCAATGTGAGGGAGCTGTTGATCGAGCAGTTGCCGTGGAGGCCGGACGGCGTGGTCGCCGACCTCTCGTTCATCTCCCTGACCCTCGTAGTACCCGCCTTAGCTCGAGTCGCAGGTGATTCCGCCGATCACCTCCTGCTGGTCAAGCCACAGTTCGAGGTCGGTCGCCGCTTGGCGCCTAAAGGTGTGGTCAGGGAACCCTCAGCGTGGACGCAGGCGATCAACTCGGTGGTCGATTCAGCGAGTTCGCAAGGCTTGGGTCTGGTGGATGTTGCGCTTGCGGAACCGGCGGGTCCTGCGGGCAACAGGGAATTCTTCGTTCACCTGCGTCGTGACGGTGTCGATGACCGTTCGACGATCGATCGCGAGATAGCGAGGGCCGAATCGTGAACGTAAATCGGGTAGCCATCGTTGCTCATGCACGTAAACCGGATGCGAAAGAGGTAGCAGATTCGCTGTCGGAGTGGCTCGGCTCTCGGTCGATAGAAGTGACCGAGGCGGATCCCGATCTCGTTGTGTCCCTCGGAGGAGATGGGACGATGCTGCGCGCTGCCAAACTGGCTCACTCGGCGGAAGCCCCGCTTCTGGGAGTCAATCTCGGCCGGGTGGGCTACTTGACCGAGATCGAGATGTCGAACGAGCAGAGCGCTCTCGAAGCAGTGTTTGCCGGCGATTTCTCGATCGAGGAACGGATGATGCTTTCCTGTCGCGTCCTTGTCGGCGGCGAGACTCACGAATACGTCGGATTGAACGAGGTTCTGCTGGAGCGCGCCACCCGTCACCGTCTGGTGCACGTGCAGGTGACTGTTGGAGACGAGCAACTGGGCTCGTTCGGAGCAGACGGCGTCATCGTTGCAACGCCGACGGGCTCGACCGCATATGCATTGAGCGCGGGAGGGCCGATCGTCTCCCCGCGTGCCGAGTGCCTGGTCCTGGTTCCGGTGAGTGCTCACATGATCCTCGCCCGGCCGTTCATCTTCGCGGCAGACGAAACCGTGACTTTGACGGTGGCGGAAGGAGATCAGACGGCTTCTCTCGTCATCGACGGCACCTGGGGCCAAGACATCCCACCGGGGGTGCCCGTAGACGTGAGCCGGCATCAGCGGCCCCTGCGCCTGGTGAAACTGACCGGTCCCGACTTCATCGCTCGTTTGAGGATGAAGCTGGGCCTCCCCGGCTAGACCCCTAGGATTCTCTCGATGCTGGAAGAACTGCGGGTCGAGGGCTTGGGGGCGATCGACAAAGCCGAGTTCTCGCTGGGCGCCGGGTGCGCCGCCCTCACCGGCGAGACGGGAGCCGGCAAGACATTGTTGGTTGTTGCTCTGGGCCTGCTGACGGGTGCCCGGGCCGATCGCTCACTGGTCAGGGAAGGCGCAAAGGCCGCTCGGGTCGAGGGTCGGTTCAGCGTGGCGGCAGGAGATCCGGTGCTGGAGTGGCTTGCCGAACAGGATCTGATCGACGAGACGGGCGAGATCGGCGAAGTGGTGATCACTCGCACGGTTCCGGCCGACGGCGCGTCGGCTAAGGCTCGGGTTAACGGCCGGCTTACGACGTCGAGTGTGCTGTCGAAAGTGGGGGCGATGCTCGTCGAGATCGCCGGTCAGCACGACCAACAGAGGCTCGGGTCGCCGAACGTTCAGCGCGGCTTGCTGGACGCGTCCGCCGGCCGGGAGACGGTTGCTCTGGCGGCCGAGGTCGCAGCAGTTGTTCGCACTGGAGCGCGTCTCCAACAGGAGCTGGAGGCATTGACGACTTCTCGCCGCGAGCGTGAACGAGAGCTGGATGTGCTGCGTTACGAGGTCACCGAGATCTCGGCCGCGCCCCCGGAAGCAGGCGAGACCGACAGACTGAAGCGAGACGCCTCCCGGCTCGAGCATGCCGAGGCCATCACGAAGTCCCTGGGGACCGTCCGTTCGCTACTTCGAGGTGAACGAGGAGTCGGGGAGCTTCTGCATGACGCGCGCCGAGGGGCCGAAGAAGCGGCCGAGCTCGATGCGTCTCTCCGTCCGGTTGTCGATCGTTTGGAAACCCTCGCGATCGAGGTGGAAGACATCGCCCAAGAAGCGTCGGCCCGCGATCTGGCCCCCGATCCACAGGCTCTGGCAGTCATCCGGGACCGATTGGGTTTGCTGGCCTCGCTGAAGCGGAAGTACGGAGCCGACGAAGCCGCGATCCTGGCCTACCTGGATGAGGCGCGGGCGCGGTTGGGCCGGCTGGAAGATACCGACACGCGCATCGAGGATCTGGAGCGCGAGGTCGCGGAGCAGAATGCGCATGCCACCGAGCTCGCTGGGAGTCTGACCGAGTCACGGCGGGGGGCCGCGGCGAAGTTGAAGACGGAGATCGAATCCCTACTGCATGAGCTCGCGCTTCCACAGGCCCGCTTCGAGATCGCTCTCGAGCACGTGGACATCTACGAGGGGGGGAACGAACGCGTCGAGTTCCGTTTGGCGGCAAACCCGGGAGAGACTCCCCGGCCGCTGTCGAAGGTCGCTTCGGGGGGAGAACTGTCCCGCGTTGCGCTCGCGTTGCACGTTGTTACCGGGGCCAGCATGGCAGAGACGTGTGTGTTCGACGAGGTCGATGCCGGAGTCGGTGGCGAAGCCGCGCAGGCCGTCGGGCGGGCGTTGGCGCGTCTGGCGTCCCGCTCTCGCTCCCAGGTCCTCGTCGTCACGCATCTCCCACAGGTGGCCGCCTACGCCTCTCATCAATACCGCGTCGTGAAGCAACCCAGTGGAGGCCGCGCTTCGGTAAAGGTGGAGCAGGTGGCCGGTCCCGAACGGGTCGAAGAGCTGTCGCGCATGCTCGCCGGTCTTCCGGAGAGCGAACGCGCGCGCAGGCATGCCGAGGAGCTACTCGAGATCGCAGGCCGGGCACGACCATGAAGAGATTGTCGGGACGCAGACGTGAGAAACGGAGTGATGGAGAGATCGCCGGGACGGCACGCGTCGACCGCCGAACCAAAGACCTCCTCCAACGACTGCAACCAGGTGAGATAGCTGTGATCGACCACGAGGACATCGATCGCATCGCCGCCGAGGGCCTCGTGCAGCGCCGGCCGAGAGCCGTCATAAACGCGTCACGTACTTCCACCGGCCGCTATCCCAACCTTGGTGGGCTCCTCCTCTGCTCGGCGCATGTTCCGGTGATCGAGGACGTGGGCGCCCTCGTGATGCAGGTTCCCGAAGGCTCGCGGCTGAGTGTCGAGGGCGAGGAGGTGTGGCGTCTCGATGGTGGAACGAGGGTGTTGATCGCAAAAGGGAGGGCGTTGACGCTCGAGGAGGCCGAGAAGACCCTCGATCTGTCCAAGCAATCGATCGCGGTCGAGTTGGAAAGGTTCGCCGAAAACACGATCAGCTACATAAAAGACGAGCGGGATGTGCTGCTGGAAGCAGCACGCCTGCCAGAGGTCGTCACCGAGTTCGCGGGTCGCCAGGTCCTGATCGTCGTTCGTGGATACCGGTACAAGGAGGACCTCGCGGCGCTCAGCTCGTACATCCGCGAGGTGAACCCTCTTTTCATCGGCGTCGATGGGGGAGCCGACGCGCTGATCGATTTCGGTTTGAAACCCGATCTGATCATCGGTGACATGGATTCGGTTACGACGGAGGCACTCCTTTCGGGGGCCGAGTTGGTAGTGCACGCCTACCCCGGCGGTCATGCCCCGGGACTGGAGAGGGTTGAAGCACTCGGGCTACCCAGCGTCCTGTTCGAGGCGGGCGGAACGTCCGAGGACATCGCTATGTTGCTCGCCTACGAGCGGGGAGCCGAGCTGATCGTTGCGGTTGGAAGCCACGCCAACCTCGTCGAGTTCATGGACAAGGGCCGCAAAGGGATGGCTTCGACCTTCCTAACGCGTTTGCGGGTGGGGCCGATCCTGGTCGATGCCAAGGGGGTGTCGCGCCTGTATCACTCGAGGATCCGCCGCAGCGACCTACTTCTCTTCGTGGGCACGGCCATTCTCGCCATCGCGATCATCGTTTCGATCTCGCCGCCCTTGCGGGTCGAACTTCGATACCTGTGGGAGAACACGATCGGGGACCTGTGGTTCGCCCTCCGCAGATTGTTGATCTGATTGCCTAGATGATCGATTTCCGTTTCCACCTCATCTCACTAGTCGCGGTGTTCCTCGCACTCGGACTCGGTGTGCTCATGGGTTCTGTCGTGCTGGACCAGGCCTTGACCAATCGTCTGCAAAGCAACGTCGCGCAGCTGCAGAAGGACAAGAACGATTTCCAAGAAGAGGTGTTGTCCCTCGAGGATCGACTTTCCGCCAACGTGCGCTTCGCCGATGTCGCCGAAGAGTGGCTCTTACGCGGCCGCCTCCGTGGGCAAAAGGTCGTCGTGATGCGCTTCGGCGGTACCGATGACCGGGTGATCGACGGAGTGCGAACCAGCATCGAGGCTGCGGGCGGTGAGCTAGCGAGCGACATCGTTCTCACCGACAAGTTCAGGTTGCCGAGCCAGATCGAGCGGGACCAACTCGCTCTCGTCGTCGCATCGACCTCGGGCACCGCGGCCGATCTGAGGGCCGAAGCGGGGGAGACGATTGGAACGAGGCTTGCCACCGCGGCCCTGGCGGGCGAGAACGAGGGCAGGATCAATGCCGCGCATTCGGCAGCGGAGGGATTGATCGAAGACCTGGCCGATGCGGGGTTCGTGGATCTCGATCGTCCGGACGAAGGGCAACTGATCCCCGGTCGGGCTCTGTTCGTGCTCGCGGGAGGCGGCCCCGAAACCCGGCCATTCAATGTGTCACAACTCGCCATCGATCTTGCCGAAGCGATCACGGATAGGGGGGCCGAGCTCCTGATAGCGGAATCGTCCGATAGCAGATGGGCTCTCGTGTCCGCCGTACGCGCCACGGACGTCGAGAACGACGTAACGACCGTTGACGACGCCGAGTCGATCGCCGGTCGCATCGCAGTGGGACTCGCTCTGGCTGAGTCGCTCGAAGGGGTCACCGGCCACTACGGGGTCGGCCCCGGAGCCGCCGATGTGATCCCCAAGCCACCTCCGGACGAGTGACGGGGTCGCCGCGGGCTCCTTCGCTCGCGCGTGGCGCGGCTGCAACCACCATCGCGACTGCAGTCTCGCGCGTCACAGGGTTCGTTCGGGTGGTTGTCGTTGCCGCGACGCTCGGAACGACCTTTCTTGCGAATACCTACCAAACGGCCAACACGGCGCCGAATGTGGTCTTCGAGCTGCTGGCCGCCGGAGTTCTCACGTCCGTCTTCGTTCCCACCTTCGTTGGATTTCTGGCTACCGACCGGCAGGAGGAGGGCTGGGCCGCTGCCAACGCTCTGGCTTCCGTCGCGCTGGTGGGACTGATCGGTCTCTCATTGATGCTGGCGTTGGGTGCCCCATTGGTGATGAGGCTGCTGACCATCGGGGTCGAGGATCCAAGTTTGCGGGCCGACGAGATCGCCCTGGGAAGCCGGTTCCTTCGGTTGTTCTCGCCGCAGATAGCGCTTTACGGCGCGGGGATGATCATGACCGGGGCTCTGCACGCGCATCGGCGTTTCGTGCTCGCGGCGGTTGCTCCCATCTTCAACAACGTCTGCGTCATTAGCGTGTACCTGACGTACGCCGCGATGCGGGGGTCGCGGCCCCCAACGGTCCAGGGGATAACCGACGCGGAAGCTCTCGTATTGGGTGCCGGCACGACGCTCGGAGTAGTGGCGATGACCATCGTCCTCGTTCCGCAACTGGCTCGTCTCGGTTGGAAGTTCCGGTGGCACTTCGCGCCTCGGCATCCGGCCGTCCTGAAGGGGGCGCGGCTCGGGGTCTGGGCGCTTGGTTATGCGGGTGGATACCAAGCCGGGTTGATCGTCGTCTTGATGCTCGCGAACAAGGTCGAAGGCGGCGTCGCCGCCTACCAGTGGGCGTACACGTTCTTCTATCTGCCGCATGCGCTGTTCGCCGTCCCGATCTTCAACGTCCTATTCACGGTGATGTCAGAGCACGCAGTTAGGGGTGAGAGCTCCGACTTCCTCGAACGCATGCGTGATGGCCTCGGGATGCTCGCGTTCCTGTTGGTGCCCATCGGTGCCTTGCTGGCTGTGGTCGCGCACCCCCTTGCGCGCGTCACTCTCCAGTACGGGGTGATGACGGGGGCCGGGGCAGCCCTGGTCGCCCGCGTGCTCATGGCGTTCGCGCTGGGGCTGCCGGCTTACTCGGCCTTCCTCGTATTCACCCGAGCGTTCTACGCGCTCGGCGACACCAGGACGCCGGCATTGGTGAATGCCGCCACGATGGTCATAGCCAGCATCGCCGGTGCACTTCTGTTCATGGCTGCTGCCGACGGAGATTGGGCGGTACCGGGGCTCGCTCTTGGGCACTCGGTGGCTTTCACGATCGGGACTCTCGTGATGGCGCGGATCTTCGGCCGGAGGAACGGTGCCGTGGGAGGCACGAAGCTGAATGCGGCCGTTCTTCGAACGATCCTGGCAACCGGCGGCTCGTCGGTGGCGATGGTCCTCTTGGCGCTTGGCATAGATGACGGGAACCGAGCGGTTGCGACCGGCGAGCTCTTCGCTATAGCGGTCGCGGGGTTCGGGATCTACGTGGCCATCAACGCGGGGATGAAGTCACCGGAGCTACGCCGCCTCACGACGTTGGTTCGGGGGGCAGGGTGACAGGTGACGGGCTCGGCCGTCGGCCAAACACGGGTGGTGCAGACATTCGCGTTCTGGAAGTCCTCGGCCGCTCGTCCGGAGGCATCGGACGTCACGTGGCGCAGATCGTGAGCAGCCTCGACGGCCGGGACGGGATGGTGATCGACGTCTGCGCACCGGCCGATCTCGGCGTTCCCATGCCGAAACAGGCCATCGCCATCGATATCCCCGATGGGATGAGCAGTGGGCATCTCTCCACCATTCGGAACCTGAAGGAGATCATCCGGGCGGGCGCGTACACAGTGGTCCACGCGCATGGCCTGCGCGCCGGCCTCGATGCATCACTGGCCGCTCGCTCCACCGGAGCGCGTCCCGTCGTGACCCTTCACAACTTGATCAGGCCCGAGACTTCGGGCCGCGTCGGGAGCGTTCTGTTCCGCAGAGCGGAGACGATCCTGATGATGCTCGCCCGCAAAGTGTTCGCAGTCTCACGTGAGATGGCAGAGCGTTTGCGCGAGCATCTGTTCGGCCGGGAGAAAGTAGAGGTCATGTACATCGGCATTGCGGCCCCCGAGGTGACTCGCTCCCGTCCGGATGTGCGCAATGAGATCGGAGTTGCCGAGCACGCGCCTCTGGTCGTCACGGTCGCCCGCCTCGCGCGGCAGAAGTCGTTGGACGTCCTTCTGGATGCGGTGGCGAACCTGCCGGGCGTCACTCTCGCGATCGTCGGCGACGGCCCTCTCAGGGGCGAGCTCGAGTCACATCGCGCCCGCCTAGGGATAACCGATCGGGTGCATTTCCTCGGCCACAAGGAAGGGGTGGGGGACTACGTAGCAGCGGCGGACTGCTTTGCCCTGTCGTCTTCGTGGGAGGCGCGGTCTCTGGCCGCTCAAGAAGCGATCCTGCTCAGGGTTCCGTTAGTGACCACTGATGTCGGCGGGATGAGCGAGATCGTCACCGACCGGGTGAGCGGACGGCTTACCCCGGCAGGAGATGCGGATGCGTTGGGGGCCGCGATCAAAGAGGTCCTCGACGATCCTGCCGCCGCCCGGGTGATGGCGGACAAGGCGCGGCTCGAACTGACCGAAAGCTTCTCGACCGACGAGATGCTGGCTCGCCTGGTCGCCGAGTATCGCGGGAGCGACGGCGATGATCGATAAGAGACGGCGTTTCGCTGCTCTAGGGGCCTTGGTCTCCGTGATGGTTGCAGTGTCGGCATCGACCGCGGGCCCCGCTCGAGCACACGGACTCTGTCACCGTGCCGTCGTCATCACGCTCCCCGGGGTCACTTGGGATCAGGTGCGGCGCTTCGATCCTCCGGAGTTGTTGTCTCTTGCCGACTCGGGCGCCACGGGCTCGATGTCGGTTCGCACGAATTCGTCGCGCACGACCTACGCATCTGGCTTTGCCTCCATCGGTGCGGGAGCGAGGGTGGACGGTGGCACCTCGACCGGCGGTCCGGCCGAAGCCCCACCGGCGGACCTCGACGGGCCATTCAGTCCCGTTCGTGCCGCGGGCCTGACCGAGATGCGCAGCCTGCTCGACGAGGCCGGTTACACGACAGTGAATCCAGGTGCGCTTGCTGAAGGTGTCGCGCCGAACCCGGTCGCCGCGATCGGTAGCTCGGATGCCGGGATGGAGCCACCAGTGCCAGAAGGACGGAGCTGGTGGGCGCTGCTCGCGGCGATGGACGTGAATGCCGATGTCGACCTAGCAGCCGGCGAAACGTTGGTCGAGGATCCCGATGCACCTTTCGGTGTGCGCACGGATCACGAGCGCATGACCGAAGCCATCGACCTCGCCTTGGAGGTTCCGTGCATCACCGTCGTGATCGACCCCGGGGATCTGACGCGCGCCGACCAGCTGGCCGACATAAGCGGCCGTTACTCGGCAGAGAACCAAAAGGCAGCGTTGCTCGCGGCCGATGCACTGATCGGGCACGTCCGCACGAAACTTGCGCTCGACGACCTGCTGCTGGTCGTGTCACCGACATCGCCGGCCTGGGACCCGGAAGTGCACTTCGGGGTGGCTCTCGCGGGCGGACCCGGGTTCCCGGCGGGGAGTGAGCTCGAATCCCCTTCCACCCGTCGCCCCGGGATGGTGACCTTGCCCGATGTCGCTCCCACGGTGTTGAAGCATCTCGGCAAAGCACGGCCGGCATCGATGCTGGGTCGAGGGATGTTCACTCGCCTCACGGGCAACCCCGACCGGATCTCA
>DASQLQ010000084.1:0-16046 GCA_035629935.1 Actinomycetota bacterium | reverse complement strand
TCAGGCAACGATCACTACTCCGCGATATCGATTCCGTTACGAAGGCCGCTGGTTGATGACAGGCCTCCAGGTCTCCAACGATCCCAAGGGGGACTGGACCTACGGACCGGACCTAGTCGACCAGTGGAAAGCACGTGCGTTTCAGCAACGACCTTCGGGCGAGACGCCTTGCTGCGGATACGAGGAAGAGGTCAACAACTGGGGTGGCTCGTCGATCCTGATGGGTGAGCTGTCCGGGCCGGTGCGAACGATCCGGGAAACATGGGGGGCCGACTCGAGCACGAACCTTGCGCGACGCGAGATCTTCTACCGCGACGAGATCCGGCTCGGAGCATTCCTGCGGGTTCACGTCATCCCGCCGCTTGACGGCATCTACTCGCAGTGGGATTACAACGCCGGCATGGTCGACACCTACTACAACCCCTACCAGTCCGACGGCGTTGCGATCGATGGCCAGAACGACGAGGTCTTCGGTAACTCCCGCCTGCACGTGGGCCGCGACGGCGTGACGTACGACGGTGACGACACCGTCTCCGATGAGATCGACGAAGTGACCGGTAGCGACGAGCAACAGGTCGGCACCCCGAACGAGCCCGAGTGCGAGTACGCGGGGCAACCGCTCGAGGACCTCTACGACCAGGGCAAAGCGGAACTCCCTGAAGACGGTGACCCGCTCTGGGACGAGATGCCCGGTGACCTGGTGGACGTGTGTGTCTTCAACGACATCGATTCGCCGGACCCCACCTTCTCCGGAGTGAACGCGGGCATCAACTGGGAGCAGATCGCCGGACCGAACGGCAGTCTCGTCACCCGCTCGGCGATCACCAAGTACACGCCGGGTTCTGTGCAAGGCATGGCAGCGGTCCCCTACTACCGGGACGACTCCTGCTTCGACGATGGCACCGGGTCGAACCCCGGCCCCCACTTCGACTCACGAAGCGTCGATGACATCGAATACAACGGCGACGGCTCCGTCCGAGAGGACTACGCGAACTTCGACGGCTCGCCACGTGAATGCTGGGCGCCCGATGACGGCATCCCTCCGGTCAACGGCGACGGACACTTCTGGCAGGGCTCGATCGGCACGCACGGTGTCCACATCCTGCTGATCGCCGATTCCGACAACGCGCACACGACCGTACCGGTGACCGAGATCGACACCGAACAGCGCATGGTCGTTCTGCCCGGACGCCAACCCAACGTCGGCGAGCGATACGGCAGGGCTTCAGAGAAACCACTCATCGCGATCGCGGCCCCCGAAACACGAGCCGTTGACCCCACGCCGCCACAGGCCGAGACCACGCTGGAGATCACCGGCGACACGTCGGGTCAGATAACCGATCAAGTGACCCTGGCGGCCCACCTTGCCGCCGAAGGTGCAGGCGTCGCAGGCAAAGAGATCGTCTTCACGCTCGACGGCCAGGAAGTCGGCCACGACGAGACCGACGGCAACGGCGATGCATCCGTGACGGTGAGCCTCGAGCCACCCGCTAGGGACGCGGAGCAAGGTGCGAGCTTCCTCGGCGACGAGGGCCACGCAGCAAGCTCGGCGACCGGCCCATTCTCGGTGAGACTCGACGATTCCGAGCTCGCGTTCTCCTTCACGCACAGAGGAAAAAACAGCGCGGCAACGGCCACGCTGACCGATGCCGATAGCGATGGTGGTCTGCCCGGTCGAACGATCCACTTCTTCGTGAAGGGGCAAGAGGTGGCCACCGCCGTTACCGATGCTTCCGGTGTGGCCACCGCACACTTCCGTATGCCCAAGAGAGGGACGGCGTCTGCCAGCTTCGCCGGCGACGACTCCTACTCGGGAGCCAGCTCCGGCTGAACCTTTCCCCTCGATTAGGCTGACGGCTCCACCCCCTCCCTAAGGAGTCGTCATGCCCGAAGCAGTCATCGCTGCCGCCGTACGTACGCCCATCGGACGAGCGAAGAAGGGCTCCCTGCTCGATGTTAGGCCGGACGACCTCCTCGCCTTCGCCCTCAAGTCGGTAGTGGAGAAAGTCCCCGAAGTCGACCCAGGCGAGATCGTCGACGTCATGGCTGGATGTGGGTTCCCCGAGACCAAGCAGGGCATGAACCTCGCTCGCCGGGCCGCACTGTTGGCCGGATACCCCGAGCACGTACCGGGGACGACGGTCAACAGATTCTGTGCTTCGAGTCTCCAAACGATCCGCATGGCCTTCCACGCAATCAAGGCCGGCGAGGGCGATGTCTTCGTCGCATGCGGCGTCGAGTCCATCTCGCAGGTCGACGGCTATCCGAAAGACATGGATGAGCTTCACCCGAAGCTGTTCGGCGACGATGCCGAGATCGCAAACGTCTACATCCCGATGGGGATGACGGCCGAGAACGTGGCGGAGAAGTACGACGTCAGTCGCGACGACATGGATCGCTTCGCTCAGCAGTCGCAGGAGCGCGCGGTTGCTGCACAGGAATCAGGGTTCTTCGCCCGCGAGCTCACGCCGTACTCGAAAGAGGACGGAACCATTGTCGAGAAAGATGACGGGCCGCGTGCAAGCTCCACTTACGAGAAGCTGCAATCTCTTACGCCGGCATTCAAAGAGGACGGCAAAGTCACCGCCGGCAACTCCTGCCCCCTCAATGACGGGGCCGCCGCCGTTCTAGTGATGAGCCAGGAACGAGCCGACCAGTTGGGCATCACGCCGCTGGCGCGCATCGTGGCTTCATCCGTGTCGGGCATCGCTCCCGAGATCATGGGTGTCGGCCCGATCGAGGCGGTCGGCAAGGTGCTAAAGCAAGCGGGCATGGCCATCGACGACATCGAGACGATGGAGTTGAACGAAGCATTCGCCGCTCAGGTGATCGCCGTCTGCCGCGAGGTCGGCGTGGATCCCTTCTCCGACAAGCTCAACCCCAATGGTGGAGCGATCGCTCTTGGTCACCCTTACGGGATGACCGGCGCTCGCATCATGAACACTCTGCTCAACGGTCTGCAGACACGCGACCAGACCATCGGTCTCGAGACGATGTGTGTCGGTGGGGGCCAGGGCATGGCGATGATCATCGAGCGCCTCAAGTAACCGTTCTTTCCTATCCAGAGCGCGGTTATGGGTACCTGAGTTAGGAAAGAACGGTTAGTTCTGGTTGGGGCTCCCGTTAGCGCACATCGACTCGCATAGCGGGATCAACTCCTGCACTTCGTTCTTGACGAGGAAGTGATCGCCCCAGTCGGGGGCATCGGTGAGGACCGCGGAGAACGCGACGATCCTCGAGTCGGGGCAGTTCTTGCGGATGAACTCGGCGCACTTCGAGCCGTCCCATCGAGGCATGAAGAAGTCGAGAACGACCACGTCGGGCTGAGTGTCGGCGGCGAGCATGGCTCCCTCGAAACCGTCCGAGGCGACTCCCCCTATCCGGAATCCACCGTGGATCGAGAACATGTCGGATAGCAGCTCGCGCATGAGCGGATCGTCATCCACCAAGAGGACTACCGGTCTCGCCGCCATGACCTCAAATGGTGAGGCTACGGGCGGTTGCCGCCAATAGCCCGAAATGGCTAAATCGTCGCAGTGTCCAACGCCAGTGTTTGGGTCTCCGGCTGGTAGTTGATCGGCAGCGTCACGCAGATCCTGGTGCCCGTCTCGTCTGTCACGACGTCGATGTCTCCACCCTGACCGGTTACCAGCGTCTCGACGATGTGAAGACCGAGTCCGGTGCCCTCCAGGTCCGAGTCCTCCCAGAGAAGCGGGTTGAGCACACGTCGAAGGCTGTCTGGCCGGATCCCGGCCCCCTCATCGAAGACCGCGATCGAGATCGAATCCCCGCGCTGCCGGGCGGACACGAAGATCCGGCCGTCGGTGAATCGCAGGGCGTTGTCGACCAGGTTCGAGACCGTCTGGTCGATGACGAACGGATCGACTTCGGCCAACAACTCCCGGTCGGGCAGATGGACATCGAGCCGCGAGGACGCGTTGGGCAGGAATGGCACCAAGGCCTTGCGGATAGACCGACGCACATCGTGCTCTGTGGGATTGACGCTGACGCCTTCGATCTCGGCCCTCGCCGTTTCGAAGATCTTCTCGAGGAGTCCCGACATCTGATTGCCGTGCGTCCTCACCTCTTCCGCGAACCGGCGCTTCTCCGTTTCAGTTAGCCGCTCCCAGTGGTTGGACAACATGCTGGAGAAGCCCAGCAGCGAGTTCAGCGGTTCGCTCAGCTCGTAAGAGAGAGATGTCAGGAAGCGCGACTTCACGACATTGCGGGCTTCCCTGTAGGCGTGAGCGGCCCGTTCCTGCGAGAGCGATTGGGCCTTCCCGGCCGCCGTCGTTGCCTGGACGAGGAAACGCTCGAGTGCATATGTCGTGGCTTCGTCGAAACCCTGCGAGCCGGCCGGTGGGACCAGGTGCAGCCAGCCGAGCAACGTCGGCCCGTCCATCATCGGAAGCGATACGGCCGGCGAGACGTCCGGCGAGACGTCGGCCGTCGCTTTCGAATAGGTGAGTGATAGGTCGCCCGAGCCTCGCTCGAAGAAATCGATCGATCCGCTTTGAGCATCTACGAGGTCGACCGCGGCTTCCAAAACGACCTCGAGCACGTCATCCAACTCGAGCGGAGCGTTGACGCGGTCACTCATGTCCACCAAGGCTTCGACCACGCGGAAGCGATTCTCGAACGACGCCAGAAGGATCCGCTGACGAGTGGTCACCTCGCCCCAGATGCGGAACTGACGCTCCTTCTCCCACACCAAGGCGATGAACCCGATCGTGAGGACCAGGACTCCTCCTTTCGCAGCGCCGGGAGTCAGCTGGAGCGGGGTGAGGAAACCGGGGTCAAGGAATGTGAGGACGACCGAAAGGCTGGCGAAACCGGCCAGCACGACGAACACGAAACCCAGCAAACGCCCCCGGCTGTGCTCGATGTCCGAGCTAGTCATTAGTGCCACCCTGCGTAGTCCCTCCGCCATTGAGTGCATCCCCCAAAGGGGCTAGTCCCCGAAGTCATCGGCACCCCAGACAGAGTCCTTTAGCCCTTTAATCCGGCAGTCCGCAGCGGGCGGTCTGAGGGTTCTGGAAACCCCCACAAAAGGGATTCGAGGTGGACCGGAGAACCTCTAGGGGACTGGCTACCTGGGGAGGATCATCGATGTCGCTGAAGGCACGACCGATCTTTGCCTCCGTACTGCTCGGGATCCTCGTGGCCGCGCTCCTGGCGACCGGCCCCTCCACTCCCTCCGCCGAGGCGGGCGCAACCGGCAAGAAGGGGTCCGGGGGCAAGGCCGTTGCCCACCACATCGGAGGAGCTCCGATCCGCTCCGCGAAAGTTACGCGCAAGGCTCCGAGCGCACGCCTCTACCGGCCCGGGCTCAACTCGACCGAACCGACACTCGGGGTAACCGAGGACAACGAGGTCTTCTACTCAACGTTCCAGTCGAACACTCGCATCGAGGTCGTTCGCAGCTCGGATGAGGGCAAGACGTGGGACATCGTGTCGCCCAAGTTCCCCGGGGGGCGCAACGCTCAGTTGCTCTCGCTCGATCCCTACGTCTACGTCGACAACGCCGAAGGCGCGAACCGGGTGTTCACGATCGACCTCACCGTCGCCTGCTCGTACCTGTCGTTCTCCGACGATGCCGGCGAATCGTGGATCACGAACCCGCTCGCTTGCGGACGGCCGGTGAACGATCACCAGACCCTCTTCTCCGGCCCCCCGACCGTGAGTCCCACCGTCGGATACCCCAACGTCGTTTATTACTGCTGGAACGACATCGCGACCTCCGCTTGCTCCAAGTCACTGGATGGAGGGCTGACTTTCATCCCGGTCACCCCCGCATTCGCCGGCCAGGACCCTGAGGCCGAGGAAGGGTCGCTCCAGGGTCAGGATGCAGACGGTTTCTGTGGGGGCCTCCACGGCCACGGATACGTCGGTGAGGACGGAACGCTCTATGTCCCACGCGGCTACTGCGGGCGGCCCTACCTGGCGATCAGCAAGGACGAGGGCGCGTCGTGGACAAGAGTTCGGGTCTCAAAGACTCCGATCTCGGGACACGAGGCTTCGGTCGCGACCGACAGCAAGGGCAACATCTATTACGGATGGGTCGGCCGTGACCGTCGCCCCTACCTCACTGTCTCGAAGAACGGCGGCAAGACGTGGCGCAAAGCCATGATGGTCGGCCCGCCCGGGCTCAGAGAGGCGAACCTGCCGAGCCTCGACGTCGGAGCACCCGGCCATGTTGCGTTCGCTTATATGGGCAGCGAGAACTCCCCCGGGCCTCCCTTCGAAGAAGTCGGCGAATGCACCGCGATCGGTGCATGCCCCGATCCCGACAGCTACCAGAAGACGACTTGGAACGGTTACATGATGGAGACCCACAACGCGCTCGATAAGGATCCGGTCCTCTACACCACCACCGTCAACGACAAGCGGGATCCGTTGGTCAGAGGGACATGCGGGCCGGGCCGCTGCAAGGCCGTGTACGACTTCATCGATGTCGTGATCTCGCCGACCGAAGAGGTCTGGAGCGCCTGGGTGGATGGTTGCACGCTCGCATGCTCGGTTCCGGGAGCCACTTCCAATTCGGGGGCCGACGGAGTGGTCGGACGCCTCGTCCCCTGAAGTCACACCCCGACGATGCGCACTCCACCTGAACCCGGTCCCTATGGACCAGTTCCGTGGTCCCATCCTCGCCCCTGGGCGTTGTGGGCGTTCGTCGCTCTTTACGTGGTGGCGTCTCTCTATTACGCCATCTTCATCTGGGGAGGCAGCACCAACATCCTCGGGTGGGTGCCGGGTGTGGCCGCGACCTACCTAGCGTTGCGGGGATCAAAGATCGCTTGGGTCGTGTCCATCGTCCTCGCAGGCCTCGGGTTACTGAGTTCGGCAGGCCAGGTACAGGAAGCCAGGGCACCCGGCGGTCATGCTCCGGTCCTTCACATAATCGAGACCGGCTTTCTGTTCGCGATGCTCGTCCTTCTGTTGCTTCCGCAGACTCGACGTTTCTATGACCTCGAGGCGCGGCGCGCTCTCCGCGCCTGACTAGAGGGCCAACCTGGTCTTCTCGAGCACGAATCTCAGCTTCACCGCGCCGTCGACCACCTCGGCACTCTCGTAACGGATC
Source organism: Actinomycetota bacterium (assembly GCA_035629935.1). GTDB lineage: Bacteria > Actinomycetota > CADDZG01 > CADDZG01 > WHSQ01 > DASQLQ01. Next base: position 8,965 of record DASQLQ010000084.1, on the reverse strand, counting down.
CCTTCGGCGATAACCGGCAGGGACAACTGTGTGGCCCCTAGATCGACCTGGTTCGACGAGATATCCAGCTTGCCCGACGGCAACGACCTCAGGTCCACGGGCAACCCGGACAGAGCCGACTCGAGGGCGGGGGCCGAGATGCGTGCACGGCCTTGCGCCGATCTCACTTCCAACTCGTCCAACCGGCCGGACAGGGCCTCGCCGACGGGGAACGACACGTCCTTGAGAACGAGCTGGACCTTCGAAAGCTGAAGTGCGTCGGATCCGACGTTGCCCGCCGTGACGGTGATGTCCTCGAACCGGCCGCGCAGCACCCCCCAGAGGAACGGGAACCCGCCGATCTTCACTTCGCCTTGCAGGTTGAGCGCACTAGATAGCCGGGATTCGATCTGATCGCTCGCATAGGAACGTGCCGCGGAATCCGCCAACACGAACAGAACGAGCACGATGAGCAGACCAACCAGACGCCGCATGTGAAGAGTCTCCCCTACAGAACCGTCCCTTCTGACTATTCCAATACCGTTCGCCCGCCGTGAAGCTGGATCGATGGGGAGGGTCGTAGCCGGGCTTGTCTTGTTCGCGCTCGTCGGCGGAACCGCGTTGGCGGCACCGCCGGACGATGCCGACAGAGCGCGAGTCACGCATGTGACCGATGGCGACACCGCTTATCTGAAACCTCTGAAGTATGGGAAGACGGCATCCTCCTGGGCCGGTAGGAGCGCACGTTTCATCGGGGTCGACGCTCCCGAGACTTATGCGGGCGAGGAGTGTTACGGCCCTGAGGCCACAGCCTTCGCTGAGCAGAAGCTCGCCGGCAAGAAAGTGAAAGTCACCTACGGTGAGGATCCCGTCGATCCGTACGACCGAGCACTGATCTACGTATGGGTCAAGGGGCGGCTGTTCAACGCCACTCTGATCCGCAAGGGATACGCGACGACGTCTTTCTATGCCCCGAACTTCCGGTACGAGAAATGGTTCCGTCGAGTGGAAGACAAGGCGCGAGAAGCCGAGCGTGGCCTATGGGGTGCCTGCCGCTAGCGGAGTTTGGGGCCGTTGATCAGGCGTCCGACAACACCGCTCGTGCCTTCGATAGCCGGAGTGCCGGCGCAGACCGTGACGCACGAATCCGAGAACGAGGCCCACGGGCTACCGTCGAAGCCGACCACGACATCGATGAAGTCGTAAGCCTCGAAGCAACGACGGGGGCCGCAAGCTCCTCGAGCCAACGGATCCTTTGCCGTGTTGATGGCACCGCTGTAGAACACGGGCTTCTTGGTGAAGAGGTTGTCCGTCATCGTCATGTAACCGTTCCACATGACCTCGGCGGGGTACTCACGCTTGGCGATCTTGCCGCTCACGTCGTCGGTGCCGTAATAGGCGATCGCAACCTTCCCGGGAGCACCGGCGTCGAGCGTCGCTAGAGCCGTCTCGGTGAGGCCCGGCGTTCCGACCATCAACGGCTCGCTCCACGTCTTGCCACCGTTGCGCGAGTAGGAGAGGTACGGCAGACGGTCCTTGCTGAGGAACAGGTAGTAGATGTTGCCTTTGGCGTCCACGGCCACGCTCGGATCCGGCCCCCAGATCGCCACTTTGTTCGAGACCTTGACCCTCTCCCACGTGGTGCCCTCGTCCTTGCTGATCGCAAGCCACGGCTCGGTGCAGTGTTCCTTGGGGAGAAAAACCGTGCCGTCGTGCCCGACCACTCCGTGGCCGTGCAAACCACCGCAGTGGCGGGTGCCGTTCTGACCGTTGGTGCCATCTACGTCCGAGACCGAGAACGCCGGCTCGCCGGTTGCACGCCAGGTCAATCCACCATCGATCGACTTGCCACATGCAGACGTGGCGACATCGTTCCAGCAGTAATAGACGACATTGTCGTAACCGACCGTTGGGCTCGAGACCGGTGGGCCGCTGAACAGCGTCTGGTGGTCGTTGACTGGACGACCGCACGCAAGTGGGTTCGTGGTCCAGCTCTGGCCGTGGTCGTCTGAGTACGACATGAGCGAACAGCCGACGAGCAAGTCGATCGTGTAGACACGGTTGGTCCACTCGTCCACGTAGAGGTACGGGTCGAGTGAGATCGCGTGCACGTTCTGGCCGCCGAGGGCAGGTGACACCACTTCCCACGACTTGCCGCCGTCCTTGCTACGAACGACCTCGTTCCGGGTACCGGCAGCGGTGTAGAAGACCATCCCGTTCTTGGTCTGACCGAGCGACGGCTCGACCGCGTCGTGACCAGTTGGGTAGAGATCGGCTTCGGGGGCTTTCTTCTTGATGGCCGGCGCGGAGATGCGCTTGCCCTGCGCGTGGTGCGCAACCGTGCGCCCACCGGACCCGTCGCCTTTACGTGCAGCGGCTCCGGCGAATGGCGCTGCCGGGAACAACAGCGCAGTGCTCGCGAGCGCGACCAAAGCTGTGGTCGCGACCAGATTCCTGAACGTCACCGATCGACCCCCTTGTCAGTCAGTTCGTGTCCTACAGAGCAGCTCTGCAAGGCTGGCTTCGGACCCTGCCGCACTCCGCATACCCGGTCTTAGCGGTGTCCCCCTCGAGCAACGGCAACGCTATCGAGGAGTCCAGCGTGTGGATGGTGTTCGTCGCCGGCAGCGGTAGCAGCGCGAAGCCCCACAGGTCGGGCTTGACGTGCGGAGCTTCGACGTAGATCCGCAGTTTCGAACCCGCACGGAAAACATGCGCGAACGGGAAGATCTCGATCCGCAGCTCGGCCGGTTGCGTAGGCACGAGAGGCTGAGCATCAGGCAACTCATGCGTTTGGTACGGCCGCAGCTCCGTGGTGAACTCGGGGTTCTCCGCCCGGTGGCTGGCACGCAACCAACCTTGCTGCACGAACATCTCCTGTCCGTCGGGTCGAATCTCGGTCATCGTCACCTGGAAGTCGGTGTCGGGTGCCGTCGAGGAGACGGTCAGGTCCACGCTCGCCGACCCCGCCAGAACCTTGTCGGTGCTCAGCGCATCGGTTTCGAACTGGGCGACCGTGCCCTCCGCCGGACGCTCTTCCCACGATGCGGGCGGCTCTCCGGCGATGTCGAACCCGCCTCGTTGTTGCGAGCTGCCCGGCTGGTAGCGATAGTCGACCTCGCCCGCGACCGGCGCGCCTTGGGTCAGCTGACCGTCCGGAGTCAGGTTCAATCTCCATGCTTCCTGGTTGGGGGGTGGCCACGACGCGTACGTCTGCTTCCATGCGGGAACGCGGCCCCCACCGGCGCCGTTCTCCCAGTTGAGCTGCACGGGGTCGGCGGCCTCGTAACGAGCCAGCGCCTCGGAGTACGTCTCGGGGCGAGTCGTGGTGGAGGGGCTGGGCGTCGGGGTGGGAGTGGGCTTGGGCTTCTTCGGCCTCTTGGGTCCCTTGGTGGGAGACGGCGAGGGAGTCGGCGTCGGGAGTGGCTCCTCGACCGTTCCGCCCTGGTAGCTCGCCGGGATCTCTTCCGCCAGGTAGAAGCGCAGGAACTCGTCGATCTTGGGGAGCACGTTGTTCCCGTAGTACTCACCGTGATCGCCGTTCGTGAACAGCGCACGCACCGGGAGCCCGTCGCGGAAGCGCTCCATCAGATTTGTCGCACGCGAACCGACCTGCTCGTCCTGCCATGCCTCGATGAGGAACGTCGGAACGTTGATGTTCTCAGCCCACGTCCACGGGGAACGTTGGCGGAACAGGCCCATCGGATCGTCGTCGTAGTGGTTGTAAGTGGCCTTAACGAACGGGTTCTGCGGTGGGTTGGCCACATGGTCGGCGGTGTTGCGGGTGCACTGCTGGTCGACCTCCTGGCGATTGAACTGGTCCTCCAAAGGAGCCTGGAACGGCTCGTAGATCCGACCGGCCGACCAACCGGCAGCGAAGGTCACGTTCAGGATGCCGCCGGGGTAGGGAACGTCTCGATAGAGGTCGCCGAAGACGTGGCCTGGGACGATCGCAACGAGGCCCTCGGGAGTCTCCATCGGCTCGGGCTCGCCCTTGCCGTCCTCGGCCAGTCCCTGGCCGGCGACGAAGAGCTGCGTGATGCCCGGGTAAGACTTGCCGACCATGGCGATGCGTCCGTTGCTCCACGGTTGGTTGTGGAGCCACTCGATCGCCTCACGACCGTCTTCTGCTTGACGAGGCTCGAAGTAGTCGAAGTCGCCCCCGGAGCAGCCGGTGCCCCGGATGTTCAGACCGATGACTGCGTACCCTTCACAGGTGAAGTGGTCGTCGAGGCCGTCCCATATGTGGAGGCCCGGCTGGTAGCCGGAGTAGTCCATGACGGCGGGGAACTTGCCGTCACCGTCCGGGTCGTTCTTCGGGATGAAGACCTGGTAGTGGAGGTTCGTGGCCTCCAGCGGGTCGTCTTGGGCGACCGGGATGTAGCCGGAGATGCGCTCGGAAGCACACTCCGGGGGGTTGTCGTGATGGGCTGAAGCGACGGGCATGAGGGCCGTCGGCAGGAGGCCTGCGACGAGGGCGCTCACCATTGCCAGGCGAACGAAACGAGACATCGGTTGGACCTCCCAAAAGTGGTTAGGAAGAAGCGTTGTCTGAGGATTCGCCCTAGGGGGGCGAACCCCTGCCGGGCTACGGCTGAGAGCTCAGGAAGTCCGTGATGTGAGTGGCGATCTCCTCGCCTTTGTCCTCCTGGAGGAAATGGGCCGCGCCGGGCACTAGGACGAAGTCGACCGCCCCGGGTATCCGCTCGGCCAGCCGCTCCCCTGCCCGCTGGGAGAAGATCGGATCCGAGTCCGAGAAGGCGACGAGCGCCGGCTTCTCCCATGTCTCGAGAGCGGCCCTGACCTGCCCCATCTCCTTCGCCCCCGGATCCTCTTCGGCCAACGGCACGAGCAAGGGGAAGGCCGCGGCCCCCGCCTTCGACGCGGCATCGGGGAACGGGGCCTCGTAGCCCGCGACGACTGCTTCCGACAGATCGGTCGAGGTCGCCCCCTGGACGACGAAGCCGATCGGCATGTCGGGGTTCTGCTCGGCCCAGTTACGCCACGCCATGAATCCCGGGGTCGGCCATCCCGGGCCGGGTCTGAAGACTCCCGTGTTGAGGACCACGAGACGTGCGAAACGATCGGCGTGCTCGGTCGCCACCCGTAACCCGATCGGACCACCCCAGTCCTGAACGACGATCGTGATGTCTTTCAGATCGAGTGCTTCGATCAACTGCACAACTGAGGCGCAGTGCCGGTCGTAGGTGTACCAACCGATGTCCGTGACTTTGTCCGACCGGCCGAAGCCGATGAAGTCGGGGGCCACCACCCGATTGCCCTTCGCCAGAGACGGGATCATCTTCCGGTAGAGATAGGCCCAGGTCGGTTCGCCGTGCATCAGGAGGATGGGATCCCCCGTGCCCTCATCGAGGTAGTGAAGCCGAAGCCCGTCGAGGTCGGCGGACAGATCGACGTACTGCGGCTCGAAGTCGTAACCCTCGAGGTTGGCGAACCTCTCGTCGGGAGTTCTGAAGACGTCGGTCATCGGGCACGAACCCTATCGAGTAACTGCCCAGCAGGTTCCCGCGCCTCGATGGCGAATCTCTCTCCCAACCACACGAAGAACGCGGGCAAAGAAGTCCGCTTCAAGGGGGAGGTAAGTCATGCGGAGATCACTGACCGTTCTGCTGGTACTCGGTCTCGTAGCGGGCTCGCTCGCGATGCCGGCTGAGGCCGCCAAGAAGAAGAAAAAGAAGAAGAAGCCCGTCGTCGCGGTCGCTCCCGTCTGCCCTGGGTTCGTCCCCGGAGAAGCCGGCGCCGGAAAGCCGACCATCAAGCTCACCGATGCTGCAACCGAGGCCGCCCCGGTCGTCCAGAAAGTCACGCTGGCCGAGTCCGCAGCAGACCTGACGCAGGGTTTCACCGCTGCGGGTACGGACGCGTTCAACATCCAGGTCGACAGCGCAGCAACGACGGTGGGTGTCTATGCGTTGATCGAGTTCGAGCCACGCAACGACATCGACCTGAACCTCCTGCACCCGGACGGCAGCTACGCCGCACGGTCGCGCAGTTGGAACACGATCCAGGAGTCGACCGACCAGGGTCCCTTCCCCATCAGCTCGCAGGGCTACGGCGGAGAGGGAACCGACCACTCCGAGAAGCTCGTTGGGATCGGTACCAATGACTGTGGTGGCTGGACCCTCACCGTCGAGAACTACCTCGGCATGGGCGGCGAGTACGAGGTCAAGCTGTGGGTGGGCGAGATGAAGAACGCGCCTCAGGCCCCCGGCGAGGACCCGGCTGAGTAAAAGTTCTTTGCTCATTCCATCATCCGGGCGATTCGCTCTTTGAAATCGCCCGGATGTGAGCAAAGAACGGGTCGCGCGATTACCCGTATGTGTACAAAGAACCGCTAGGCGAAGTAGGGCGGGGTGCGGTCGGGGTCGATGCCGAAGCGGGTGATGGCCTCGGTCACGACCTCCGGCTTCAGGTCGCCGAACTCCGACAGCGCGGCAAGGGTCGCCACCACGATGTTCTCGGGATCGATCTCGAAGTGCCTGCGCAAGGCCGCTCGGTCGTCCGAACGGCCGAAACCGTCGGTGCCCAGCGACACGAAGGGGGCCGGAACCCAGCGAGCGACTTGATCGTGAACGGCTTTGATCCAGTCGCTGACCGCAACGACCGGTCCTTTGTGAGGCTCGAGGCACCAGGTGACGTACGGCTGCTTCTTCGGCTCTTCCGGATGCAGACGGTTCCACCGCTCGGTCTCGAGAGCGTCGATGCGTAGTTGTTGGAACGACGTCGCGCTCCACACGTCGGCGGCAACATCGAACTCGGCCAGCATCTCCTGAGCTTTCAATGCCTGCTGCATGATCGATCCACTCGACAGGATCTGGGCGCGGTGCGTCCGTTCCTCCTGCGACTCCTTGAAGAGATAGAGGCCCTTCAAGATGCCTTCCTCGACGCCCTCGGGCATCTCGGGTTGCGAATAAGGCTCGTTGTAGAGGGTCAGGTAGTAGAAGACGTCCTCGTCCTCGTCGAGCATGCGACGCAGGCCGTCCCGAACGACCGTCGAGACCTCGTATGCGAAAGCCGGGTCGTAAGCGATGCACGCGGGATTCGTCGCAGCCAACAGCTGGCTATGGCCGTCCTCGTGTTGCAGCCCCTCGCCGTTGAGCGTGGTGCGGCCGGCCGTTGCGCCGAGGAGAAAACCACGGCCACGCTGGTCGGCGAAGCTCCAGATCGAGTCACCGATCCGCTGGAAACCGAACATCGAATAGAAGATGAAGAACGGGATCATCGTTTCGCCGTGTGTTGCGTACGAAGTCCCGGCCGCGGTGAACGAACCCATCGAACCGGCCTCGGTTATGCCCTCTTCGAGGATCTGACCGTCCTGTGATTCCCGGTAAGCGAGCAGGTGCGCTGCGTCCACCGGTTCGTAGAGCTGGCCCACCGACGAATAGATCTTGAAATCCGGGAACAGCGACTCCATCCCGAAGGTGCGCGCTTCGTCGGGGATGATCGGCACAACGCGCTTGCCGACCTTCTTGTCCCGCAAGAGCTTCCGAAGGAGACGCACAAAGGCCATCGTCGTGGCTACCGGCTGCTTGGATCCTTTGCCGAACTCTGCGTAGAGGTCTTCCTTCGGCAGCTCTAGCTTGTTCGCGCGAACTCGCCGCTCCGGCACGAACCCGCCCAACGCGTGACGACGAGCGAGCAGGTACTGAACCTCGATCGAGTCCTTGCCGGGGTGGTAGTAGGGAGCAACCCCTTCGGTGATGTCCTTGTCCTCGATCGGCAGCTGCAGACGGTCGCGGAACCTCCGCAGCTCCTCTTCCGAAAGTTTCTTCTGCTGGTGCGTGACGTTCCGGCCCTCGAAGGACTGACCAAGCCCCCATCCCTTGACAGTCTTGGCAAGGATGACGACCGGGGCATCCTTCAGCTCGATGGCCGTCCGGTAAGCCGCATACAACTTCCGGTAGTCGTGGCCACCGCGGCGAAGCTTGCGGAGATCGTCGTCGGACAGATGCTCGACTAGCTGTTGCAACCGGGGGTCGGGGCCGAAGAAGTTCTCACGGATGTAAGCCCCCGACTCGACCGCGTACTTCTGGAACGTGCCGTCGACCGTCGTGTTCATCTTGTGAACGAGAACACCGTCGTTGTCACGGGCCAAGAGGTCATCCCACTCGCGCCCCCACACGACTTTGATGACATGCCATCCGGCGCCGCGGTACGTCGACTCGAGCTCCTGGATGATCTTGCCGTTACCGCGCACCGGCCCATCGAGCCGTTGCAGGTTGCAGTTCACGACGAAGATGAGGTTGTCCAGACGTTCGCGAGCCGCTATCGCAAGAGCACCCATCGACTCGGGCTCGTCCATCTCGCCATCACCGATGAACGACCACACTCGTTGTTTAGAGGTGTCTTTGATCCCCCGATGCATCAGATACCGGTTGAAGCGCGCCTGATAGATCGCGTTCAGCGGCGACAGCCCCATCGACACCGTTGGGAACTCCCAGAACCGAGGCATGAGCCGAGGATGTGGATAGGACGAGAGACCTCCCCCGTTCGCTTCCCGTCGGAAGGCCTCGAGTTGGTCCTCTGTGAGACGTCCTTCTAGGTATGCACGTGCATAGATGCCCGGCGCGCCGTGGCCCTGGATGAAGACCTGATCACCTCCACCCTCGGCATCCTTGCCGCGGAAGAAGTGGTTGAAGCCGACCTCGTAGAGAGAAGCGGACGACGCGTAGGTCGAGATGTGGCCGCCGATCCCGTCGTGTTCCTTGTTGGCGCGAGTGACCATGATGGCCGCGTTCCAGCGGATGATCTGGCGCAGCCTGCGCTCGATGTCCTCATTACCGGGGAAGTACGGCTCCTCTTCCGGGGCGATCGTGTTGATGTAGTCCGACGACACCATCGATGGAAGGCCGACCTGACGTTTGCGGGCGTGAAGCAGGATCCGGTGGAGTAGGAACCGGGCCCGGGCCGGCGAGGTATCGATGATCTGGTCCAGGGCATCGACCCATTCCTGGGTCTCGTCCGG
>DASQLQ010000083.1:0-2382 GCA_035629935.1 Actinomycetota bacterium | reverse complement strand
GGAGGCGATAGAGGAGCTCATCGCCTCACCGCCGACCGATCTTCCGCTGGGCGAGGGAGTCGGCCAAGCGGTCGTGCTGGAGGACTCGCTCGATCGATACGTTGACCACCTGCTCCTATCTATCCCCGGATCACTCGATGGCCTGCGAGTCGTTCTCGACTGTGCCTTCGGAGCAGCGTGGCGGGCGGGCCCGCGAGTGTTCCGAGAGTCGGGCGCGGAGGTTGCCGTGCTACATGCGGAGCCGGACGGCTCACGGATCAATGTCGAGTGTGGTTCCACTGACCTGTCCAAGTTGTCGGCGGCGGTGTTGCGAGAAGGCGCCGATCTCGGACTCGCTTTCGACGGTGATGCCGATCGGGTTCTTGCCGTGGACGAACGGGGTGAGGAGGTCGACGGAGACCGGATCCTGGGTCTGGTCGGTATGCGGTTGAAACAACAGGGCAGGCTCAAGAACAACCTCATCGTGGCAACAGTTATGGCGAACCTCGGTTTCCGCAGAGCTCTCGAGGAAGACGGCATCGAGGTTCTCTCTGCGCCCGTAGGGGACAAATTCGTTGCACAGGCGATGGTCGACCACGGATCCATGCTGGGGGGCGAGCAATCTGGGCACGTGATCTTCGCCGAACACTCCACCACCGGTGATGGCGTTCTGACCGCGCTTCAGGTGGCGCACATCCTGTTGGAATCCGACGAGCCGATGTCCGAGCTGGCTCACTTCTACGAGCCTTTCCCTCAGGTGCTGATCAACGTTCCGGTTCGTTCGAGGGATGACCTCGAAGGCGCGGAGGCCGTGTGGACCGCGGTACGCGAGGCCGAAGCGCGGCTGGGTGATGACGGCCGCGTGCTGCTGCGGGCGTCGGGAACGGAGCCGTTAGTGAGAGTGATGGTCGAAGCGGCCGACGAGGGCAATGCTCAGGCTACGGCGAAGAAGCTTGCCGAGGTTGTAACCGATCACTTGAGCTAGATCGCGGGTTTGTCATAGCGCGTCCCAAGACAAGCATCAGGCCATGCAAACCAAGACTCAAAGATGATTCGACGGCCGTGGTCACGTCGCTGCTGCAACTCGTTTCTTCTTCAACCGCCCGGCGTCGATAAGGGAGTTCCATCGATCCCACCTCGCCCGAGTCGCCGTGAAACCTGCGGTAGATCTCGGTTCCGTTCCTGAACTTCACGTAGTAGTAGCAGCGGCCGTCGTTCGTGCTCAGAAACAGCAGGCTCCAAACAGACGCAATCGCTATGAGGACTAACAAGGGCGTTGCCAAGATTCCGGTTGCATGGGGCTTGAAGCGGGTCCGGGCAAGATAGACGCAGCTGGGTATCAGAACAAGAGGCAGAGTCATGATTAACAACACTGGCGAAAGAGCGCTTGCCAGGGTTAGAAGAATGCCGATCGTGCCCGCAGCTGGATAAAGGGAGGGGCGTCCACGACGGGCAATGGCGGCCAGGGTGTGGGGCATGAAGAAGAGTCCGACACCGGACACGAAAGCAACCTGTATCTCGAGTGACGGGAACGGGTCGTTGCCATCGATGTGTGACCAACTCAAGTACAGAAGGCCTTCGAGAAGCGCGACCGAACCAACTGCAACCACCATCCATCTCTTCACCGTTGTGGCCTCGCAGCGGCCCATAAGTAGAGAACAGCGGGGAGCGGGACCGTGGGGATCACGCGTGGCTCCGGTCGTTACCCGAATAACCCGCATGTGCGTAACAGAGAGTGGGGATAAGCAAGAAGATTCCCGGACCGATGAAGAAAAGTGTGGCGAATACCAAACCCAGTAGGGCCGCTTTCCGATAACTCCTTTTCGAGCGGCCAACGACTGCGATCGCCAAGGGAAGTGTGAGGCAACTGAAAGGCACGAGCGTCTCCATCCAGTCCGGAGCCAGTTGCCCGTGGTCGGAAAACGCGATCGGTCCCAGCCACACCAGCAAGATCAGGTGGATGATCATCCCGAGGGCCGCCGTCGACGACCGGGGTGACGCACCGGCATCGGAATAGTTGTCAGACATCACTCTGGATCAGCGGGAGGAAACTCTCGGCCATGGTGAACAGGCTCTCTGCCCGGGTCCGGTCGCCGTCGAGTGCGGTCAGCAGATCGATGCCGATGTAGAAGGCAACGACTGCGAAGGCGAGATCACGGACGGGGAGCAGGCCGGCGAGGGGCGCTCCCGCCAGAGCTCGTTCGATCGCCCGCTCGGCGAAGTCGATCCACGGCTGCATCCGGGCGGTCACCTGGGGGCCGAGCTCGGGATCGTTGATGCTTCCGGCGATCATCTCGGAGAGAACGGTGATGTGACCGGAGTCGAGATCCTCTCGATGGATCTCTCGTGCCACGCTCACCATCTCGGCCAGCGAGCGAGCTTCCGCTACAGCCGACTCGTAAC
>DASQLQ010000082.1:0-11221 GCA_035629935.1 Actinomycetota bacterium | reverse complement strand
TCGAGACCGTCCAGATCATGCGCTACGCCGCCCGGACGATCGAGCTCCTCGAGAACCTCGGCCAACCGACGTCCGAGTCCGCGTTCATCGCGGCGCTGGACCAAGCCAAGAGCAACGACCCCGACAAGGGAACGGGCGCCGACATCTACCTAGGGATAACGCCGGCCAGCGTCTAGCAGGGCGTCAAGCTTTAGGGGCTTGCACGAAGGACTGGATCGTGTGCCAGCGTGAATCCGAGCAGCGCGCTTCGGATAGGTGCATCTGCTCCGCCCCGAAGTGGTCCTTCGGCGAGAAGTCCAGCTCCGGCATGGCCGGCGTCTTCAGGTTGCCAACTGTTTCTGTGGCGGCGATGAAACCTTCCCTCGTCAGGTTCGGGCCGGCATTCTCGAGCAGAGCGCGGATCTGCTTGGCCACGCTCCAGCCCAACCACACGAAGTCGTCGCCTTGTCCCCCGTAGATGGCCTCCATCGCCTTGTCGTACTCGGGGTCGTACTCGTTGCGATCCACCCATGCCGGGAATGGCGAGAAGAACAAGCCTTTGTCGAGGTTCGGGCAGCCCACTCGTGAAACCGTGTCGAGCGTCATGAACAATCCGATCCCGACCCATTGCGGGTGGTAGTTCTGTGTGTCGGCGGCTTTCAGCACCTGGAGGAACCAGACCGGCGCCGCCATGGCGTACACGTTTTCGATCCCCAGCGTCTTCATCTCCTGAACGATCGCTTGAGCCTCTGCCTGACCGGCGGCCTTGCTCACGGCCCGGTCGTAGTCGACCGACGCGCCCCTCTTTTCCATTGCGGTGATGAAAGCGTCGTGGCCGTCTTGGAAGTTCGGTGTGTCGAACCTGATCATTCCGTTCTTCTCGTCCCGCGCCCCCAGCCTCTTGACCATCATCTCGGCGAGCAGCGGGCCCTGATCGGGATACGTCATCCACGTCGTGAAGTAGTTGTAGAGGCCGGTCAAACCGATCTCTGTGACCCCCGCGGAGATGAAAGGCACCCCGACCGAAGCTGCGTAACGCGCGCAGGCCTGGATCTGGTCGGCACCCGCGAGACCGGACAGCAGGAAGACGTTGTCCTTTTCGACCATCTCCTTGCACACGGCGACTGCTTGGCTCGGGTTGTAGTTGTCGTTCTTGAGGATGGCCTCGACGTGGCGGCCGTGGATCGTCTCTTTGTTCTGCTTCATCCACTCCCACAAGAGCTTCGAGCCTCTCTCTGCCGAAGCGGAGGGCACGGGGGCCGCGCCGGTCAACGGCGCGTGCGCGCCGATCTTGATGACTCCACTCGTCACGCCGGTCGCTGTTGCTCCGGTGTTGGCCGAGCCACTTCCGGTTGTCGAGCCCGTGGCCCCGCCTCCGGTCGTCCCACCCGTAGTGCCACTTCCGATCGTTCCACCCGTCCCGCCGATCGTTCCGCCCGTGTTGGCGCCGCCGACGGTGCTCGAGCCCAAGTCGCCGCCACCAGAGAGCCCGCCGGCATCGCCCAGCACGTTTCCTTCCGCGTCGACGATCTGGCCTTGCTCGTTGATCGTCGCCCCCGGGGGGAGCACAGCTCCTCCGGTGGCCACTCCCGGTTTCTGACCGCATGCGGCGGCAATGAAGAGCGCTACACATGCGAGCGCGCATAGACGGGATCGTTTCGGCCTGAGCATCGTGGTACCCCCCCTTGCCAGAATGGCGTTAGGGAGACCCTTCTGTAGCCAGCCTTCCTTCTCCTCCTTAGAACTCCGACTTACGGTGTATCCGCTGATGGGCCGCCGATCGGACTGCGATCGAGTCCCAGTAGGCGTGCTCAGGCGCCGCGGTGGCAGAAAAATGACATCCGGCCCAGCCCCCTGCGGCAGGTTTTGGCACCGCCGGCATCGAATCCATCTGCATGGGCGGGATACATCCTCTCGGAACGACTCTTTTCGGCGCCTTGCTGCGCGTCTTGTCTCCGATCGCGCTCGTCACCGTGCTCATGAGCACCGTCCTAGCCGGCACCACCGAGGCTGGACCCCGTTCTCCGGTTCAGATCGACGCCCAGGAAGATTGCCTCGAGCCGACGCCTGCGGCCGTGGCGCCTAGGGCGCTCAGCCAGGAACAGGACGCCCTCTCCCTCGATGTACTCGTCCTCCTTGACGAGGTTTCGCTGGAGCGCGGGAACGAAGTGATGGCTAAGGCGCAGGACGCCTACACCCCTCTCGAGATAAAGCTCGACTATCGCTTCGAATCCGTCCGGTTCAAGCCCGATGAGGTGGTTGACGACGAAGCGGTGATCGAATCCGACAAGGCGCTCGAGCAAGCCAAGAAATGGACCGGCGGAGCGCGCCCCGCGGACACCGATGTCGTGTACGTGCTAACGGACAAGAAGCTGTCTGATGCAGCCGGACGCGCGGACTGCATCGGAGGGGTCCGTTATCCACAGTTCGCATACGCGGTCGGTGAGAACTACAAGATGGAGGACCTCCTCGGCGTCTTCTACAAGAACGGGACTGCCAAGATCGCCGGGCACGAGATCGGCCATCTCATGGGGGCGCACCACCATTACGCGAACTGCGCAGAGGGCTCATCCGGAGCGGCAGAAGAAGTGGGGCCGACGCCGTGCACACTCATGTTCAACTACATGGACTTCATCTCGCTGATCTTTGGCCAGCTTGAAGCCTCCGTAGTCCGAGGACACACAATGGATTTCGCCTCAGGCGGCCCGGACATCGAGTCGATCCACTCGACCTCGGTCGCGTTCGATCCCACGCTGAAGAAAGGCTCTGTAGCTTCGACGGTCGCCGCGTGTCGAACCCGCGTTCCGGTGGTCCTTCAGCAAGAGACGGCTGACGCTTGGGCCGACGTCGCCACGGCCTTGACCAAACGCAACGGCGCTTTCCGGATCGCGGCTCCGACGGCGCCGGGGAATTACCGAATAGCCGCGAAGCAACGACAAATTACGGCCGCGGGAGAGAAGGAGACGTGCGCGCAGAGCGCATCTACCCCCTTCACACAGGTCTAACGATCAGAGATTCCGGCCGAATCAGAGCTCGTGAAGCATCCACCCGCCGTTAGGAGCTCGGTCGACGATGCAACCGGCAGGTGGGGGACCCCCTCCTCCGCCCCCTCCGCCGCAATTCTCCTTTGAGAACTCGGCCGCAATCTCGGCGAACCAATGGAATCTCCCACGCTTATGGGGAAGGAGTGAGGGGCGTAGTGCGACTCTCACGGAAGAGCGATCTGGGCGCCAGGCCGGAATCCTTCGACGCTCAGGGCCGGATCTAAAACAACAGACTTGGGCTGTAATACCCCTGTGCGATCGCGAGACGTCGATGGTGCGTTCGGCACAACAATCGCGTCCGTTGGTGCTTATCCAGAAAGAGATCGTGTGCTTGTCGTGGCGCGGGCGACGTCCAAGAACTCTGGTGCGCCAAGGTTCGTAGGTAGTAAGCGTGAATCTCAAGCGCCTACCGCCATCTCGGAGCGCCGGGCCGTGACCGCTGGTCGCGGTTCGGATGTCGAGGCGACCGTCTGTGTCGTCCGAGTCCCTAACCGAAACGCGATCGGCACTAGCCGGACCGTTGGAGACGACGACTGCTCCAACGAGGAGCACGCATCCGAGCATCACAAAGCCGCGTCTCACGATTCGAGACTATGCCTGCATCATTCAGCTTGAAAGGGTGCACCTGTCTCGGGCAACAGTTGATTCTTAGTCGTACTCTGTCGAAATGAAGCGAGTAGTGATCCTCGGAGCCGGCTTCGGCGGGCTCGAACTGGCCACCCGCCTGTCTGAAGAGGTCGCGGACGAAGTCCACGTCACACTTATCGATCAGAGCGATCACTTCGTGTTCGGGTTCGCCAAGCTCGATGTGATGGTCGGCAACAAGGCTCCGGAGGCGGTGCGCCTGCACTACAAGGACATCGTCAAACCGAGCGTCAAGTTCAAACAGGAGCGAGTCGAAGCGATAGATGCCAGGTCGCGTGTGGTGACGACGAGCGAGGAGAGCTATGAGGCGGATGTGCTCGTGGTGGCCCTCGGCGCCGATTACGACATAGCAGCAACGCCGGGGTTAGCCGAAGGAGGTCACGAGTTCTACACGCTTGAGGGGGCGAAGCGTCTGCACGATGACCTGCCCGATTTCAAAGGCGGTGAGGTCGTCATCGCGGTTCTCGGTCCGTTCTACAAATGCCCGCCGGCTCCGTACGAAGCCGGCATGTTGCTGCACGATTACCTGAAGAAGCGTGACCTCGCCGAACAGGTCTCGATCAAGGTGTTGAGTCCGATGTCGATGCCCATACCGATCTCGACTGACATCTCGGAAGGGATCCTCGCGGGCTTAGCTGAACGCGGTATCGAGTTCTGGTCTGACTCGAAGGTCCCTCGGATCGATCCGGAGACGAAGACCGCGCATCTCGAAAACGGACGCGAGCTTTCCTATGACCTCTTCCTGGGCATCCCGCGACACCGGGCTCCGGCCGTAGTCGAGTCATCGGGCCTCGCCGTCGACGGATGGATCCCGGTGGATACGAGGACCTTCGCGACCAGCTTCCCGGGCGTCTACGCGATCGGCGATGTAACGAGTGCGCCGGTGCCGCGCGCAGGTGTATTCGCCGAAGGGGAGGCCGCAACTCTTGCAGACCACCTCATCGCACAGATCAGAGATGAAGGTGAGACGGAGGGGTACGGGGGAGTGGCGGCCTGTTACGTCGAGTTTGGCGGGGGCCTCGTTGGTCGAGCAGATGTAGATTTCCTGACCGCCCCTCAACCTCACGGGACGTTCCAGGCGCCCTCTCTAGACATCACGCGTGAGAAGGCGAACTTCGGAGCGACTCGAGCGAAGCGCTGGTTCGGTCACTAGCTCGGCTCGGATTAGGAGTGACAATCAGGTCTGACGTCGTATAGATCTCACGGTCCTGTTTCGGCGGGTTGGAAGAGCTCGATCGCGTTGCCGGAGGGGTCGTCTATAAGAATCTGCTGACCGCCCGGCCCCTTCACGATGTCATTGCGAAACCGAAGCCCGGCCTCTCGCAAGCGGCCGACCTCGGCACCGATGTCATCCACGATCAGGTGGATGCGGTTCCAGCCGCCAGGTGCCGGTTTTCGTCCATCTGGCATTGGCCGGCCTGCCGAGCTCTGTGGCCCGGCGAGCAACAGCCGCAGCCGGCCCCGTACGACATCGGCGAACGCTGGCGGAAAATTGTTGTGAAGCGTGAAACCGAAATAGCGGGTGTAGAAGTCGATCGACTCCTGCACGTCGTCGACCATGTAGCGGACGCTGACCATGTCGTCCTCGACCACGCTTAGCTCACCTCCTCAACCTAGCGTCGGTATCGATGATTGACCCTAGTCATTGACCCTCTTCGACAGGGTATTTCTCCCTGTCACGGGGCTAGGGGATTCAGTTTACTAGTTGAATCGTATAGTCTAAAAAAGAGACTAATGAGCGAACATCGGTACCAGCAGTTCTGCGCCCTGGCCCGCACGCTCGACGTGGTGGGCAATCGTTGGACCCTCCTGATCATCCGCGAGCTTCGGCCGGGCCCCCGGCGCTTCACCGATCTGCTCGACGGCCTGCAAGGGATAAGCCGCAAGCTCCTCACCGAACGGCTGCGCGACCTCGAGCGTGACGGGATCATCGCTCGCACAGACCTTCCGCCTCCCGCGGCTCGACAGGTCTACGAGCTCACCGACGATGGCCGTGATCTCGCGACGGCGATGGCTCATCTCATCAAGTGGGGAGCCAAGCGCATGGGCGAGCGTCGGTCGGAAGACCTCTTTCGTCCGCGCTGGGTTTCGGTGGCGATGGTGGGCCTGGCGGATCGCGAGGCCGCAAAGGGTGTGAACGAAACCTACCAATACATCGTTGGCGACACAGCGTTTCATTTCATAGTGGACGACGGTTCGATCGAGCTTCGCGACGGTCCGGCTGAAGATCCAACCGTTGTTGTGACCACCGACGAGGAAACGTGGGCCGAGATCGCTGCCGGCACGACCAAGACTGCGGCCGCGGTCGCCAGAGGCTCGATGTCCATCGCCGGCGACCGGCGGGCCGCCAAGCGCTTGGCTAAGATCTTCTCTCGAAGCCAGATGCTTTCCCATGCCTGACGCAGACGCCTTGGTCTCCCAGCCGGACCTCGCCCATTGGGCGGACCTGATCGCACGAGTGCGCTGGGCCGCCTTCTTGCTCGATCAAGAGCTTCGCCTCGTGTGGGCGTCACCCGATCTCCAACGGTTCCTTGGCTCCCCTCGAGAAGAAGAACTCGGTTATGGGCTCCATGTTTCGGAAGCATTTATGAATGATGCGTGGCGGAATCTCGCAACATCCGAGAGCGCGGCGGAACTTCTGTCCGACCTGGAGCCTTTGCTAAACGGAGACGACCGCCCCATCGCAACATCCTTCGAGCACGTCGAACCCGGAGGGGACCGTGACCTACCCGTATCTCGCGTGAATGTTTTGGTCATTCCGCTCCGGGGAGAGGACGGGGCGGTGACCGGCATCCTCGGCTTGGGCTTCATGAGCGTGCGTCCGGGACTCGTGTCCTTGCTCGCTCGCGGTGACGAGTCCATGTACGAACGGATGGCCAAACTGGTCGAGCCGAGCTCCCACGAGGCTGCGATCCTGTTCTGCGACCTTCAGGGTTCCACCGAACTGGCTCGCTCGCTTCCAACCGGCAAATACTTCCGTTTGATCAGAAGCCTGTGGACCGCGATCGATGGGATCGTGGCCGGAAATCGTGGCATCGTCGGTAAACACGCCGGGGACGGTGCTTCGGCGTTCTTCCTCGTCGACGACCACGAGTCTCTATCTGCGGCGGCATCTGCGGCCATCCGCACCGCCCGTGAGATCCACGAGCGCTCCGACGAAGTCTTCGGAGATGTCATCGACACATCGTGCTTGATGAGAGTCGGGGTCCACTGGGGGAGTTCCCTCTACATCGGGCAGTTGGTTCCGGGTGGGCGCCTCGACGTGACCGCATTGGGCGACGCAGTGAATGAATGTGCGCGGATCCAAGACTGCGCCGACGCTCACAGCACTCTCGTGACCAAGGATCTGATCGAGCGGCTCTCTGACGACGATGCGGCCAGACTCGGGATCGATGCGGACAAGGTCCGCTATGACCTCGTTTCAACACTTCCTGGCGCAGATGAAAAGGCGATAGCGACGGCGGGTGCAGTGGCGGTAACCCCACTGTGAATGGCGCGCGGAAAGGGGCGTAGGACATGGGAGATCTCGGAGACGTATACGAAGCAACTAAGTCATCGATTGTCGAGCTCGTGCGCGAGCACTCGGACGAATTCGACCGTCCGGTCCCCGCGACTCCCGGGTGGCGCGTTCGTGACGTGGTGTCACATCTCGTCGGAGACGTCGAGTGCATCCTTCGCGGTGAATTCCCACGGGATTTCTTCCAGTCCTTTGGGGACGCCGAGGCGATCGTGGGCCTGAACCAGTGGACGCAGAGCCATCTCGAGGCCCGCGACGACAGATCACTCGACGAGATAGTCGCTGAGTGGGACGAGCTGACGCCTCCTCTGGTTGCGAGGATCCGGGGAGAGGTTGAGTGGCCCGAAGGAGTCACGAGTTTCGCGGATCGAGTGATCGTGACCGATCTCGGGGTCCATCAGCAGGACCTCTTCGGAACCTTCGGGATCGAGCGCGGCCGCGACGGCGCTCCCGTCAAGATCGGCAGTACCGCGTACATCGCTGCGCTGGGTCTCCGCCTGCCGATGGAGGGGAGAGGGGTCCTTGCCATCGAGACGCCCGACAAGCGCTGGGTCGTGGGTGGCGACGAACCCAACGCAACCGTGCGGGCGGACCGGTTCGAACTGTTCCGTGCGCTCTCGGGACGCCGGAATCTCGACCAACTCCGAGGCTACGACTGGGAGGGCGATCCCGAGCCTTTCCTCCCTTGCTTCTACCCGTACGGTCTCCGCGAGGAAGCCCTGGCCGAGTAACAGCATCGGTGCAATGAAGTGCAGCCTTAAGGCGTCTATTTGCTGTGAAAGTATTTGTCGTGGCCCTGATGGTTCTTCCTTTGGCCGCCTGTGCTTCTGAAACTAGGCTGAATGCGCCGGCCCCTCGTGGCAGCTATCAGGCGCCATCGTTCATCGAGGAAGAAGTGGAAATCATGAGTTTCTCTTGGTCTCGAGGACTCGTGACGGCCAAATTCAACTTCTTTCTACGGAACATCGGTGACCGGGAAGGAATCCCATCCTGTTGGATGCTCCTTTGGAACGGGAAAACACGCGCTCTCGACCTTGCGTCGAGCGAACCCATCCCACCCGGTGCTACGCGTCACGTCGTAGGACGGGGATCCGTGCCCGCGAGGTATGCCCACGATTCATTCTTAGAAGACTTGGAGGGCTTCTGCGGGTAACGACCTCCCATTGGGCGGACTAAATCTTCGGGGACCGCGACCCTCTGAAAAGGTGGGTGAAATAGCCCTCAGGCATAACATCAAAGAATTTGGCAAGGCCAAGAATCACCCCAAAGGCAAGGAGCGTGATGAGCGGTCGCGGGTTGAGGCTCACCACCGCGGAGATCACCGCAATGACGCTGAGGGCCGCCAAGAAATCGAGCAATGCGAAACTGATTGGCCAACGTTTCTTGTTGGAACTCATTTCCTTCTTAGCACCCATCCTTGCATCGTAACGACGTTCTCTCCCGTTAACGCCAGTCGGCGGTGAAAGCGAATTGTCTTTTGGGAGTCAGGCGCGTTCCGGTCCCGCTTCCCAGGTCCATCATCCAGATGCTCGACCTATGCCCCGTCGCCCTTTCGAACACAAAACGATCGGTCCCGGTGGACCAGGAGATGTTCCCTTCGTCGGCCTTTCTTGTACGAGTCAGACGGACGGCGTCTGAACCATCCGCCTCCATCGACCAGAGGTCGAACTGACAACAAGCGGCGCGACTGAAAAAGATCCGCGTTCCGTCCGGGGACCAGGTTGGATCGATGTCGTCGAACTCGGGACCGGTCAATAACGTGGGCTCACCTCCAGCTGCCGGGATGGTGTAGATGTCGGTCTGCGATGGATCGCAGGGCTCATCACAGGGTCGATATCTGCTGTAGAAGGCCAGCGTCGATCCGTCCGGGGACCAGGAGGGGTCGTAATCATCAGCCGGGTCGTCCGTGATGTTGCGGCTCTCACCACTATCGAGATCCATCACGAAGACGTCGAAGTTGTCACTGTTCTCCCCGTGGCCTGAGATATAGGCGATGCTCGAACCGTCAGGTGACCACTGTGGCGAGTCTTCAGCCGTCTGTTCTTGGGTTAGTCGCACAACGTTCGAACCATCCGCCGCCATCAGGTAGAGGTCGTAGTTAGCGCGCAGGTCTTGGAGGATGTCGCCGGCGACCTTGGGCGGCCGAGGATCCGAATCCCGAATGAAGGCGACCCGTTCCCCGTCCGGAGACCAGACAGGGCTGAGGTCTTCTCCTTTGTAGTAGGTCAGGCGGGCGAAGTGGTCACCGTTCTCCCTCATCAAATGGATCTCGGGGTATCCGGTTTGACCGGCCGCGGCATACAGGATCGTGGCCGGAAGGATCTGTTCCTCCTGGGCAGTAGCAGCGGCACCCGTGACACGGGGCCCAAGCAAGGCCAAAGCCAAGGCGATTACAACGAGCGCTCTGAGTTTGAGTTTCATCCGCTCCCTCCCCCTAAGAAATCTAGGTCAAAGAGCTTCGGGAGGGAAGGCGATTGCGGGCCGCGTTCGGATTCGTCTTATCCCGTCGCTTGCGCGATGAAGTCGGCGGCGTCCTTCGCCCTTTCCCGCAAACGCTCGGCATCGGACGGCAGGATGTGTCCGTTCGCAAGGGCTTCGTCGGTCGCTGCGTTGAACTTCTCGAGGTAATCCTCGGGCGTGGGGTAGAGCTCGGCGAGTTGCTCGGCCGTGAACACCCGGGTGGTCCCCACCAGTGCCGCCGCGCCCCCGGCCACTCCGCAAGGATCCTGTGTCGGAGGCATCGTCACGCCGGCGAAGTAGCTCGCGATGGGCACATCGACGATCGGCGTGCGTAGTCCGCCCTTCATCACCCCGTGTTCGTCGAAGACAACTCCGTTCTCGTCACGCTCGATCCGGGGCATGGGCTCCGGCGCAACACCCGTGCGGAGCCACTCGTCCAAAGTGACCAGCGACGAGCTCCAGATCAGGCCGGCTTGGTACCAGTTCCGATGCAGACAATCGCCGGGCGCTGCGAGATAGCCCCACGAGTTCGCCGCTTCAGCGTCCCATGAGCCGGTCGCCCCGTTGCTGTGGTTGTAGATCCATTGAGCATCCTGGTAACTCGAACTGTTGTTGCTCGTGTGCGCGGCCCCCGCGATCTCCCAGAGTCGGAACAAGTCGCTGTCCGCCGGGACACCCTCGTCGTCGGATTCCGCCATGCTGTTCACCCACAGGATCGGCACCAGATCCCGGCGCACGTCGGCCGAGCTCGATATCTGTGGGCTGAACCCGTCGTAGATGCCGACCTCTTCGTGCACCTCGTTGATGTAGGTCTTGAGCCGGCCGCCGGACTGCGAAGCGCCCATGGCGATCCTTCGCTTGATGCAGGGAACCAACTTGCCGAGGACCTGCTTCTCCAAAGTCGCCTCGCCGGCCTGCGAGAAGATGTCGAACGAGTAGTCGTCGCCCGGGTGATTCAGCGAGCCGTAACGCACCGGATCCCACTGCTTGAGCGCCAGGGGACTGGCCTCGACCCCAAGTCGTTGAGCTGCGACGGCGACGTACACGAAGCCCCGCTCCATGACCGCCTCGTACATCGGCGACCATGCAACGTCGCGGTCGGCTGGGATCGTGACGTTGTTCCAGTCCAGGATGACCGTGCCATTGAAGGCACGTGGGTCGGTTGGCCGGCGAAGGAGTATGCGCGTCTTGTAGGCGGATTCGGTCGGAGTCGCGGTCGTATAGGTGCGAGCCGTGCCCTCGATGAAGAACTCCTCTTCGATCCACCCGTCCTTGAGAGGCACCATCGTGGTTCCGTAAGGCTGGCCGGTGCGGATGCCACCCGTGACCGGTCCCGTCACGACCGGATCCGAGACGGCTTCCGAAGGGGTGATCGAGGCGTTCTTGGGGCCTTTGCCACACCGCTTCGTTTCAGCCGGGAGACCGGCAGGCGCCGGCGAAGGGAATGCCTGGGCTACGCCACTGAAGGCAAGCAGGCCACTGATTACTAGGGCGATTATCCGCACGGCTGATTTCTTCGACAGGGAGGGCAGGGTCTCCTCCCTTCAGCGAGGACTAGTTCCGTTGGGTCAACTTG
>DASQLQ010000081.1:0-4094 GCA_035629935.1 Actinomycetota bacterium | reverse complement strand
CAAGATCCTCGGGCTCGAAGAATTCCTCGATCGCAAACCACGAGCGCTGTCGGGTGGTCAGAGACAGCGCGTCGCTATGGGCCGGGCGATCGTTCGCAAGCCGCAGGCGTTCATGATGGACGAGCCGCTCTCGAACCTCGATGCCAAGCTGCGGGTTCAGATGCGCGCCGAGATCGCTCGTATCCAAGACGACCTCAAGGTCACGACGATCTACGTGACGCACGACCAGGTCGAGGCAATGACGATGGGGGACCGTGTTGCGGTTCTGCGCAAAGGTGAACTGCAGCAGGTCGGAGACCCGAAAACACTGTTCACTCAGCCGGTCAATCTCTTCGTCGCCGGTTTCATCGGCAGTCCTTCGATGAACTTCGTGGCTTCGAAACTCCGTAAGAGTGATGGCGGTTTGACCGTCGACATCGGGGGCGAGGCCGTTTCGATCCCGAAGCAGGTGATCTCCGATCGCCCGGCACTGGCCAGCTATGTCGACCGCGATCTGATCGTTGGTTTGCGACCACAGGACTTCGAAGACCGGGCCCTTGCGGGAGAGGAAGCCTCCGGCGGCGTGCTCAGGACGACGGTCGATCTCGTCGAGGCTCTGGGCACGCAGACACTCCTTCACTTCAAGCTCGACGTGCCGGCTGTGGCGACCGAGGACATGAAGGAGCTTGCTGCCGACGTGGGCGCCGAGCAGGTGGCGAAGCTCGAGATGGGGGCGAAAGAGGGCCGGGCCGAGTTCGTCGCTGAAGTTGGCCCGAAGTCGACCGCGGTGGCGGGAGAACGGGTCGAGCTGGTGATCGACACGACACAGCTCCATTTCTTCGATCCGGAAACCAGCTTGGGGATCTATGACGAAAGGGAAGTCAAATGAAGGTTGCCGAGAGTAGGAAGGGGAGCGATGAAGTTTCGTAATTGGATAGTCCTGGCGTTGTTGGTGGCGTTGACCGCTGCATGCACGAGCGGTGCACCCGAAGGCGAGACGGCCGATGAGGGTGAGCCCGAAGGTGGCGGCTCGATCGAAGTAGCTGCAGTCTTTACCGGCGAAGAGAAGAAGAGCTTCGAAGCGGTCCTCGAC
The DNA here is from genome assembly GCA_035629935.1 of Actinomycetota bacterium. Lineage (GTDB taxonomy): Bacteria > Actinomycetota > CADDZG01 > CADDZG01 > WHSQ01 > DASQLQ01. The sequence continues at coordinate 3,022 of DASQLQ010000081.1, read as the reverse complement.
GCGTTCACCGAAGAGAGTGGCGTCGAAACGACCTTCACGTCGGCGGGCGACGACATGGCCGCTTTCCTCGGAAACAAGATCGAGGGCGGGAGCCCGCCTGATGTAGCACTGATCGCGCAGCCGGGGCTGGTGCGCAGCCTGGCGGCCGATGGTTCGTTGACGGCCGCGTCGGACACTGTGTCGTCTGCACTCGAGGAGAACTTCGCACCGGTGTGGAGCGAGCTCGGGTCCGTGGACGGCGATCTGTACGGCGTCTATTACAAGGTCTCGAACAAGTCGACCTGGTGGTATCACCTGCCGACGTTCGAGCAGGCCGGTGTCGAGCCTCCGGCGGACTGGGACGAAATGCTGGACGCCGCCAAGACGGTGAACGCTTCCGGCGTCCCGTGGGTCTCGATGGGTGGCGCCGACGGTTGGACCCTGACCGACTGGTTCGAGAACATCTACATCCGCACCGCGGGCCCGGAGATGTACGACCAACTCTCCAACCACGAGATCCCCTGGACGGACCCGAGCGTCATCGATGCCTTGAACACCTGGGGTGAGCTCGTCGGTGACCCTGCAAACATCGCGGGCGGTACCGAGGGTGCGTTGCAGACCGACTTCGTGACTTCGGTGACACAAGTGTTCACCGGCGATCCCAAGGCGGCCACGGTTTACGAGGGTGACTTCGTCCCGGGTCAGATCCCGGCCGATGCAGGTGCTGAAGCCGGTGTCGATTACGACTTCTTCGACTTTCCCTCGATCGACGGGTCTGAACCTGCGGTCGTCGGTGGCGGTGACGCTGCTGTCGCGCTTACAGACAATGCCTCCGCGCAGGAGTTCCTCGCTTACCTCGCGACGCCGGAAGCGGCAGAGGTGTGGGCGGAGCGTGGCGGATTCACGTCTGCGAACCAGAATCTCGACACGTCCGTATATCCAGACGAGATCACGCAGCGCTCGGGGGAAGCCGTCGCGACTGCTGAAGAGGTCCGCTTCGACATGTCCGATTTGCAGCCGCCGGAGTTCGGCGGAACGTCGGGACGGGGTCTGTGGCTCCGGTTCCAGGATTTCGTGAAGGCACCTGACGATCCGGAGGCGATCGCCGAGGCGCTCGAGAAGGACGCGAAGAAGGCATTCAAATAGGCCACTAAAAGGGCATCGTCATGGCCAGCACTGCAGCAGAGGTCCGCCCGGCGGCACGCGTCGGCTCGAAGATCAAGATCGAGCCGCCGCCGGGCGCGACCAAGAAGTGGGTGGCATTCATGTTCCTGCTGCCGGCCCTGTTCTTTCTCGGCGCCCTCGTTGTTTATCCAACTCTCGACACCATCGGCCAGAGCTTCCGCGATGCGTCGGGCAGTTTCGTCGGGATCGACAACTACAAAGAGCTCGCCGACACGCCCCGCATAGTCACGGCGATCAAGAACACCTTTATCTGGGTTGCAACCGCTCCGGCGATCATCACCGGACTGGGGTTGGTGTTCGCGATCCTTACGGAGCGGGTTCGCTACCAAACGGCGATCAAGATCCTGGTGTTCATGCCGATGGCGATCTCGTTCCTGGCCACCGGCGTCATCTGGCGTGTGATGTACGACCCCGACCCGGCGAAGGGATTCGTTAACGCGACGGTGGGAGTGGCGGCCGATGCGGTGAACGGTCCCGGGCTCTATCCGGATGCCGTGGTTCCACCTGGTGCCCCGTTACAAGAGTCGGCGGGCGGAGTTGCCACGAGGGATTCGTTCACAACGGGCGAGACCGCCCTGATCGGTCTCACCGCTATTGCGGAAGACGATGTTCCAACCACCGCCGTGCAGGCCGCCGGCGAGGCGGCTACCGATGGGTTCGCCGTGGTCGTGTGGCGCGACTTCAAGCCGGGCGGTGGCACAGTCGGGAAGATCGAAGAAGGAGAGCTTGGTCTTCCGGGGGCCGAGGTACAGGTTCTGGGGCCGGGCGGAGCGGCGGTTGCAACCGCCACGACTGGTCCCAATGGGAGTGTGACCTTTGATGCATCGGAGCTAGGAGAGGGCCCGTTCACCGTCCGCGTGGCCGAGTCGACTTTCGCTACCGGCTTCGAAGGAGTCAACTGGCTCGGCCCCGACATCGTGACGCCGGCGATCATCGCCGCGTTCTGCTGGATGTGGGCCGGTTTCGCAGTCGTTGTGATCGGTGCGGGTCTTGCGGCACTGCCACGCGATGTTCTCGAGGCCGCACGAGTGGATGGTGCGAACGAGTGGCAGACCTTCCGCTACGTGACCATGCCGCTGCTTGCGCCGGTACTGGGGGTGGTGTTCGTAACGATGGTTATCAATGTCCTCAAGATCTTCGACATCGTGTACGTGACCGCGCCCGGTTCCTCTCAGGACGAAGCCAACGTGATCGCATTGGAGATGTTCAAGACGACCTTCAGCAGCCGGGACTATGGGGTGGGAAGTGCGGTCGCCGTGCTGTTGTTCGTGCTCGTGATCCCGGTGATGTACCTGAACATCCGTCGATTCCGGCGGGAGGAGAACTGATGGCGACCACCACCGGCGATCTCGCCCGACCCCGCCCCTCGGCGTGGTCTCGCTTCTTGGGCCGCGGCCCCCTGCACCTCTTCCTCGTCGCCTTGGGGCTGTTCTGGCTCACGCCGACGTTCGGGTTGTTGATGACGAGCTTCCGCTCGGCCGCCGACATCGCGGAGACGGGTTGGTGGACGGTGTTCTCCGAGCCGCGCCAGCTGACCCTGGAGCCCTACAAGGCGATCCTCGAGGAAGGCTCGATCATCCACGGCCTGTTGAACACGATCTACATCACGGTGCCTGCCTCGTTACTGGTCGTCGTGATCGCCGCACTCGCCGCTTACGCGTTCGCCTGGATGGACTTCCGGGGCCGGGAGTTCATCTTCCTCACAGTCGTGGCGCTGTTGATCGTGCCGCTGCAGATGGCGCTGCTCCCGGTCTCCCGCTTGTTCGGAGGGATCGGTATCTTCGGCACGATCTGGGCCGCGATCTTCTTTCACGTCGCGTTCGGGCTGCCATTTGCGATCTTCCTGCTGCGCAATTTC
>DASQLQ010000080.1:0-22149 GCA_035629935.1 Actinomycetota bacterium | reverse complement strand
CGGCCTATCGAGAAGGTGAAGGGTGGATCGGCCTCGACCGAGCTCGGTGGCCTCGTGGTGCATTTCGACGCGCTTGCCCTCACGCCTTACGTCGATGAGCTTCCCGACGAGGTGAAGGACGAGATCTACAAGAACGTGGATATGCGCAAGGCCATGGTTATGCGCTTCGGCTCGGTGAGCCTGGGGGTGGATGCGAACGAGGCGGGGTTCGAGCTGCCGAAGCTTCCGCCGACCGAACCACCGGCACCTGCAGCCGACGTTCCCTTCACCGGTGATGCGGGCGGCACCTCGTCCGGGTTCGGTATCCCCGAAGTGGGCGGCAGCGACTTCGGCGGATCTGATCTCCCACCTGCGGCCTCCCCGGAGCAGCCAGAGGTCCTTGCCGCGGAGCCGACCTCGATCACAGGCACACCGCTCCCCGCAGTGATCCTTGCTCTCGCGCTCGCGGCGGCGCTCGCGTCCACGCGTGTGATGCGGCACGTCGCCTATTCAGCGGTGGCCGGCAGCGGCACCTGCCCACACCAGGATGTGGGGTGAGGCACTGAATGGCGACGGCAGTGGCTGAGGCACCCCAGGTAACGAAGGTCTCGCGCACCGAGCGGCTCCGGGCCGCGGTGAAGAAACTGCAAGCGCGCGCCGGATGGCGACAGATGGAACGCTGGATCTTGATCCTCGGCGCCTTTCTGCTGATCTTGGGCGTGGCGGCAATCGGCCTCGGGTGGTACGGGGCTTCACACACCCCCTTCCTGTTCGAACAGATCCCGTATCTGATCTCGGGCGGGCTCCTCGGCCTCAGCCTGGCCTTCGTCGGTGGGTTCCTCTATTTCGGTTATTGGCTCACCCGTCTCTTGGCGCAGAACCGGGAGCAGGGGGCACGGCTCGAGCGAGTGCTGGAGGAGATCAAGGACACGATCGCCGCCGGTCAGAAAACGCCCGATACGTTCGTCGCGACCGCGGGAGGGACGATGTTCCACCGGGCCGATTGCAAGCTCGTCGTAGGGAGGGAAGACCTGCGGGAAGTTGAGCCGGCCGAGCTCGACCTCAGGCCCTGCAAGATCTGCAACCCAGTTTGACCCCCTCGCCGTCCGCTCACGCACGGCCGCCCACGCGACTGCTCGCCTTGCCCCCAAAAAGAGAACGTGTTCTAATTTCTGAGTAATGGAGTTCAACCTCGCGGACCTCTTCGAATCGGTGGCCGACGCGGTACCCGAACGCGAAGCCTTGGTTTGCGGCGACCGTCGCCTCACTTACAAAGAACTCGACGAGCGGGCCACGCGTTTAGCGCACCACCTCTCCAGCATCGGAGTAGGGGCCGGCGACCACATCGGGCTCTATCTCTACAACGGCACCGAATACGTCGAGTCGATGATCGCGTGTTTCAAGATCCGTGCCGTCCCGATCAACGTTAACTATCGGTACGTCGAGCGCGAATTGCAGTATCTGCTCGGGGACGCGGACCTCACCGGCTTGATCCACCAGCGCGAGTTCTGCCCTCGCATCTTGGCGATCAAAGACAACCTCCCGATGCTCGAGAAGTTCGTGCTGGTCGAGGACTCCAGTGGCGCCGATTGCAGCACCCTGGGGTCGACCGAATACGAGTCTGCTCTGGCGCTAGCGTCGGAGAAGCGTGATTTCGAACCTCGATCGAGCGCCGACCTCTTCATCCTCTATACAGGCGGGACGACCGGCATGCCGAAAGGCGTCGTGTGGCGTCATGAAGACCTCTTCTTCACCGCTATGGGTGGAGGCAACCCATTGGGAGAACCAGTTGAGAAACCCGACGAGGTCGCGCCCAACGCGCGCGACAAGGATCCCGTCACCCAGTTCCCGATCCCACCGCTGATTCACGGAGCCGCGCAACTCGGCGTTTTCATCTGTTTCAACTGGGGCGGGAAGATCGTCCTCGCACCGAGATTCGATCCCGTCGCTTCGTGGGATCTCGTCGAGAAGGAGAAGGTCAACACGATCACACTCGTCGGCGACGCGATCGCTCGGCCCCTGGCCGAAACCCTCCAAGCGACCAAAGACCAAAGGGATGTTTCCTCGCTCGTCTACATCAGCTCGGCTGGTGCGGTGTTAACCGATCCGGTCAAGGACCTACTGAAAGAACTGTTGCCGAACACCATCGTGGCCGAGAGTTTCGGCTCTTCGGAGACAGGCTTCCAAGGCATGGAGTCGGGCGGGGGGCGCATGCGCTTCGTGATGAATGAGCGGACCACCGTTTTGAATGACGATCTCAAGCCGGTGGAGGCGGGATCCGGGGACGTCGGCCGGGTTGCACTCAAAGGCCGCATCCCCATGGGTTACTACAAAGACGAGGAGAAGTCTGCGCAGACATTCGTGGAAGCCGACGGTGAACGTTGGGTGCTGCTCGGCGACATGGCGACGGTCGAGGCCGACGGCAGCATCACCGTGTTTGGTCGGGGGACGGTATGCATCAACTCCGGGGGAGAGAAGCTTTTCCCCGAGGAGATCGAGAACGCGGTCAAGTCGCACCCCGATGTCTATGACGTGGTCGTCGTCGGAGTCCCGGACGAGCGATGGGGCGAGAAGGTCGCCGCGGTCGTGCAGACGAGACCGGGCGCGACACCGACTCTCGAATCCATCCAGGAACACAGTCGAGCGCTGATCGCCGGCTACAAGGTTCCACGTGCGCTGAAGATCGTCGAGCGCATCGAGCGGCAACCCAGTGGAAAGCCTGACTACCCCTGGGCCAAGAAGATCGCAGCCGAAGAGGTTCTGGAGGTCGGATGAAGACGCAGTTGACCGAGATGTTCGGGATCGAGTACCCGATCTTCGCTTTCACGCACAGCCCGAAGGTGGCGGCAGCCGTCAGCCGGGCCGGTGGCTTGGGCGTGTTCGGTGCGCTCTCGTACACACCCGAGCAGTTGCGCGAGCACCTCGAGTGGATCAACGACAACGTCGACGGCAAGCCCTACGGGGTCGATGTCGTGATGCCGGCGTCATATGAGGGAGCCGATCTCTCCGATCCGGAGGCCCTTATGGGGCAACTCGAGACGATGATTCCGGAGGACTACAAGGCCTTCGTTGAGGAGCTCCTGAACACAAACAACATCCCCGAGTTGCCGGCAGGCGAGGCCGACCCGCGTCAGTTGCTCGGATGGACGGAAGCAACTGCCCGGCCCCAGGTCGAGATCGCGCTCGAGTTCCCGATCGCATTGTTGGCGAACGCTCTCGGCCCCCCGCCCAAGGACATCGTGGACGAAGCGCATGCGAAGGGCGTGAAGGTTGCGGCTCTCGTGGGACACGTCGATCACGCGAAGTCTCAGGTGGAAGTCGGTGTCGACATCGTGGTTGCCGTCGGCACGGAAGCTGCGGGTCACACCGGCGAGATCTCGACGCTCGTGCTCGTCCCTCAGGTCGTGGATGCCGTTGCGCCGACACCCGTGCTCGCCGCGGGCGGGATCGGTAACGGTCGTCAGATGGCGGCCGCGCTGGCGCTGGGGGCCCAGGGGATCTGGACGGGGTCGCTATGGCTGACCGTCGAGGAGACGGATGTGGATCCCAAGGTTGTAGACAAGCTTCTCGCTTCGACCTCCAGAGACACGATCCGCACCCGAGCGTTCACCGGCAAGCCGGCCCGCTTGCTGAAGTCCGGGTGGACGGATGCGTGGGAAAACAAGGACAACCCCGATCCGCTGCCGATGCCGTTGCAGTACTTCCTGACGGCCGAAGCCCAGCACCGCATCTTCCGCGACGGAGACAACGCATTGCTGACGTTCCCCGTCGGTCAGATCGTCGGGGTTATGAACGAAGTGAAATCCACGGCTGAGGTCATCGAAGCGATGGTCAAAGAGTGTGAGGAGACGGCCGGAGCGTTGGACAGAACGCTCGAAGGCTGATTAGGGATCCGGTCCGGCACCGTTTGGGCCATCGAAGCGCCAGTTACCGGGGCCCCCAGTCAACCGATAATCCTTGTAGGTCTTCAAGTAGTGGTGCCACGGACATAAGCGCGCCAGGTTCTCGAGCTTGGTCGGGCCATTTTCCTTGCGACCCGTGACGTGATCGATCTCGAGGTGGTCACGCACGTCGCATCCGCCCACCACGCAGCACTGGTCTCTGACCTCGAGTGCGCTTCGCTGGCGCGCGGTCACCTGCCGTCCCATGTGCGACACGGCCTGGATGGCGGTGCCGTCGGTCTCCAGCACTGCGATGAATGAGTCCCGCGCCAGAGAATCGGCAGTGGCGACGGGGATGGGCCCAACGCCCTCGATCTCGCAGATCTCACCCGGCTCGGTGTGGCCACGCTTCAATGACTTGTGGTCGACCAGCACTCGTACCAGCGCGCCGGGCCCTTTACGTGAACCGCCCTTGCCTGCGCGTGCATCGTTGGCCATTGCTACCAGCGCGTCCGCCGCGTAACAGTCGTAGGACTCCCGGCGTCCCTGCTTTCTTGCCTCCTGGAACACTTTGTCCTTGAAGGGCTCCAAGGCGGCTACCACCACCGCGCCCGCATCCGGGGTCAACTTCGCATCGAGCCGGAAGGCTCCCTCCCGATCCGTGTAGTGACGGAGATATCGAGACTTGAAGATACGTGCGTAGCGCTCTTTCTCGTCCGCACCCGAGGCAGCCTTCACCCGCGCGCATGCCTGCTTCAAGGTGCCCATGCCTTCCGCTCGGGCGACCCGCAACAGATCCTTCTCGGAGGACGGATTCAGGGCCGCCGCCGACGCGATCTCTTTCGATTGTGTTTCCGACAGCTTGCCCCTGCGCACGGCTGCCTCCGTTTGTGGCAGCTCTGACAGTCGTTGTGCGGTCTCGATCGTGGACACGGCCTTGCCGACACTCTCGCCGGTTCGCTTCGCCAGCCAATGACCAGGTGAGCGCGATCCATCTCTCTTCCACACGCCGGAGTCGGCCACCCGGCGAGCGGCCAAGGCTTTTCCGGCCGCGCCGAGCCGTTCGATGTAACCGAAGTCTTGCGCCAGCTTCGCCGCGCTTCTGGCTTCGAGTACTTCCGGCTCGAGCTCGGCAACCGCTTCCTTCAGTAACCCGAGCGCCCGATCAACTTTCTCGAACATGCATCCAAGGTTAGTGAGGGGGTACGACAGAAATCGGCCGAAATCGGTCCCGATCAGAAAAGATCTCAAGAACTTTCAATCGGATTCCACAGAGTCTGGAATCCGATTCCAATCTAGCCCCCGGTGCGGCCGAGGAACATCTCGGCTGCTTTCTTAAAGCGCAGCATCACGAATGTCGCTTCGGCTTCGGCCGTGAGCGTGTCCCCTGCGTAGCACCTGCCGGTAACGAACGACTTCCGTCCGTCCTTCTCGCCGGCTTCTGCTTCGAAGCGAAGGTCGGTCTCGGTCGGTGTCGGGCTGACGTAGCGGATGGTGAGCGTGCCGGTCATGCCCGGGTGTCCACTCACCAGGTTCGCCATCCCGAGCACCTGATCGAAGGCCGCCGCGATCGCGCCCCCATGGACGAATCCCGGAGCGCCTTCGTACGAGCGGGAGAAGGTCACGTGGGCCTCGACGGCACCATCGCCGAACGTGATCTCTACCGGCGGAGCGATCGGGTTGTCGCGACCGGATATCGGGTCATCGTGGAAGAAGGTATGGAGATTGTTCAGGTCGGGTAGTTCTGCGAGTTTGGGGTCGCGAGCCGGATTCCCCTCGAGCTGCGCAGCAAGCTCGTCAAGCGCGGCCGCCGCCCCGGTGAGCTCTTCGTCGGAGATCTCCTTCGTAGCGGCGGCTTCGATCAGACGACGTTGCGCGGCCGCAAGGCGTGCCCGGGCTGGGATCGTCACTTGCCCTTGTAGTTCGGCTCGCGCTTCTCGGCGAAGGCCTTCGTGCCCTCGCGTGAGTCTTCGGTCCCGAATATCGGGAGGCCGATCTCGAGTTCGATCTTGAGTGCTTCCTGCTCGGGCAGGGCCGCGGTCTCTTGCACTGACTTCTTGATCGCTTGAACCGAGAGGGGAGCGTTGTGTGCGATCTTCTCGGCGATCTTGCGTGCTTCGTCGAGCGCGGTCCCGTCGGGAACGATGCGGTTGATCAAACCCATCTCGAGCGCCCGGGGGGCCGGTATGTGCTCGCCCAGGAGCAGGACCTCCATCGCGGCGGCGTACCCGATCTGCCGCGGGAGTCGAACGGTCGAACCGCCGAGTGGGAAGAGGCCTCGTGACACCTCGGCAAGACCGAACACTGCACTCTCGCCGGCGACTCTGATGTCGGTTGCCTGCAAGACCTCGGTACCGCCCGCAACCGCATAACCCTCGACCGCTGCGATCAGCGGCTTCGATAGCTGGTAATGACGGAGGAGCGCCTTCCACGCCATGTCGGCGTCGGACGCGAAGCGCTGAGACCATTCATCGTCATTCTGGCCCCCGAACATCGTCTTGAGATCCGCTCCGGCACAGAACGTGTTGTCGGCACCGGTCAGGATGGCGACCCTCACCTCGGGGTCGGCGTCGATCTCCTCCCATGCATCGACCATGCGAACGAGCATCTCGGCGCTGAAGGCGTTCTTGGCCTCCGGCCGGTTCATGATGAGTGTGAGGATGTGACCGTCTCGTTCGACGAGGAGGTCGGGGGAGTCGGACATCGCAGAATTAGACCACATTTGCGGTAGAAATGAGAACGTGTTCTACTTTTCCGCTAAGCCTTTCTAGGCTAGATGGGTGGAGAGGAGCGCTGGATGAAGACGATCGAAGTCGACCTCTACAACCCCGACAACTTCGTCGCATCGGTTCCGCACGATGTCTTTGACTATCTTCGTGACAATGATCCCGTTCATTTCCACGACGAGCCCGGCGGCCCCGGCTTTTGGGTGATCACGCGGTTCGACGACGTCCTCGAGACGTCGCGCGAGTGGTCCACATTCTCGTCGGCACACGGGACGAATATCGAAGACCCACAGGGCGGCGCCGAACTCATGATGCTCAACATGGATCCGCCTCAGCACACCAGCCTGCGCAAGCTTGTGAGCAAGGGATTCACCCCCCGCATGATCGCTCGACAGGAACCGCACATCCGCGAGATCGCCTCCAACATCATCGACGACGTGGCCAAACGAGGGGAGTGCGACTTCGTCACCGAGGTCGCGGCTGAGCTTCCGCTCCAAGTCATCGCCGAGTTCATCGGAATCCCGCAGGAGGATCGGCACAAGATCTTCACCTGGAGCAACACGATGATCGGACTAGACGATCCCGAGTACGCAAACTCCTCGATCGAGAAGGCCACTGAAGCGGCGGCCGAGATGTTCGGCTACGCCGACTCACTCGCGAAGGAGCGAAAGAAGGATCCTCGGCAGGACCTCGTTACGACTCTGATCGAGTCGGAGGTCGACGGGGAGCAGATCTCAGACATGGACTTCAATGTCTTCTTCCTGCTCCTTGCGGTCGCCGGGAACGAGACGACGCGCAATCTCATCTCCGGCGGGATGTTGGAACTGATCCAAAATCCGGACGAACGTCAGAAGCTGATCGACGACCCGTCGAAGATCCCCACGGCGATCGAAGAGATGCTGCGCTTGGTAACACCGGTTATGCACTTCCGCCGGACGGCAACGAAGGACGTCGAGATCAAAGGCAAGAAGATCAAAGAGGGAGACAAGGTTGTTGTTTGGTACATCTCGGCCAACCGCGATGCCGAGATGTTCCCGAACCCCCACACGTTCGACGGTGCCCGGACGCCGAACGAGCACATCGCGTTCGGTGGTGGCGGCCCTCACTTCTGTATCGGCGCGAACCTCGCTCGCTTGGAGATCCGTGTCATGTTCGAGGAGCTCCTCAAGCGCATCCCCGACATGGAGCTAACCGACACCCCGGCCCGCTTGCGCTCGAACTTCATCAACGGCCTCAAGCACATGCCGGTGAAGTTCACCCCAGAGAGTTAGTCAGCTTCTCTATTTAAATTCAACTAGGGCGCGGATCAGCTCGCCCTTGGCGCACTGGCTGAATGCTTCGTTGATCTCCGAGAGGTCCAAGCGTTTGGTGATCATGCCCTCGAGGTCCAACTTCCCCTGCTCCCAGAACCGCAGGAACTTGTGGAAGTCGGTTCGAACATTGCCCGAGCCGTACCAACAACACTTGAGCGTTTTCGCCGAATAGAAGAGCTCGAACGCCGAGAACATAACCATGGCGTCCATGGCACCGGCACCGACGACGATCGTTTCTCCACCACGACGGGTCGCGTCCCATGCTGACCGGATCGTCTCCGGACGTCCGACGACCTCGAGCGCGTAATCGAAGCCACGGTCTTGGGTCAGCTCCGATTGGATGCCCGGCAGGTCATTGGGCAGAACCGCGTGCGTGGCTCCGAACTGCTTCGCGAGTTCGAGTTTCGGCTCCATCACGTCGACAGCAACGATCTCGGCCGCTCCGGCGATGCGCGCTCCTTGGATAACGCTGATCCCGACACCACCACAACCGAACACGACGACCGAGGAGCCGGGCTTTATCTGAGCGGTGTTTAGTGAAGCTCCTACTCCGGTCATGACCCCACAACCGATCAGCGCAGCAACGTCGAAGGGGACCTCCTTCGAGATCTTGATCACCGCTTCCGATGGGACGACGGTCTCTTCCACGAACGTTCCCGTGCCGGCGAACCCGAAGGCAGCCAATCCGTCGGTTGTGAAATGGGGGTCGGTCAAGGACGGCTCGAGGAATGCCCCGCACAGATAGGGCTGGCCTTCGATGCAGGAGAGGCAGTCCCCGCACGGAGGGACCCACGTGATGATGACGTGGTCACCCTCGGAAACGTTCCTGACTCCATCGCCGACGGCGATGACTTCGCCCGAACCTTCGTGCCCGGGCACGGCGGGGAGGGGGTGGGGCAGCGTCCCGTTCTGAAGCGAGAGATCGGAGTGGCACAGACCGGTGGCGACGATCCGGACTCGGACCTCGCCCGGGCCGGGCCCCTTCACCTCGAAATCGTCCCTCACCTCTAGGTCCGCGTTCAGTTCCCGTATCAGAACGCCTCTCATGCCCGTCTCCTCTCGCCGTCGCTTGAAGGGGTCTCAAGCTTGGGAAGCCAAAATTAGAACACGTTATGAAAATGGGCGCACCTCGGCTTGCTCGCATAATGAGAACGTGTTCTACTTTTCTGACTGTGGCCGAGCTGGGATTCTGGGAGGTAGCGCAGCGTCACCCTGAGAACCTCGCGCTCGTCGCCCCCGACGGCACCGAGATGACCGCCGGCGAGCTGTTCGCCGAATCCAACAAGCTGGTCCACGGCCTCAGGGCAATGGGCGTGAAGCAAGGAGACGCCGTCGCAGCCGTCCTTCCCAACTCCACGGCGCTCATCGAGCTCTACCTCGCGTGCATGCAGTCCGGTCTCTACCTGGTTCCGATCAACCACCACCTAGCGGCCCCCGAGATCTCGTACATCCTCGAAGACTCCGAGTCGAAAGCGGTGTTCTGCGCCGAAGAGTTCGGCGACATCTGCGCAGCGGCCGTTAATGAGGCGAACATGCCCGAAGAGGCTCGCTTCGTCACCGGGAAGCTCACCGGATTCCGTTCCTACGAAGAGATAAAAGAGGGTCAGCCGGAAGGTTTGCCCGAAGACCGGGCCACCGGTGGAGTCATGAACTACACGGCCGGCACCACCGGCAGACCGAAGGGTGTTCGCAGAGCGATCCCGCCCATCGATCCCGACACCGCAGCCGAGCTGTTCACGTTCTTCTTCCTGCTGTTCGGGATCGAGCCATACAAAGACAACGTTCACGTCGTTGTGTCCCCGCTGTATCACACCGCGGTAATGACCTTCTCGATGACCGCCCTCCACTCGGGCCATGCGGTTGTCCTGATGAAGAAGTGGGACGAAGAAGAAACTCTCAGGCTGATCGATCGCTACAAGGTCACGAACACACACATGGTGCCGACGCAGTTCCGCCGCCTGCTCGACCTTCCTCGCGAAGTGAAGGACAAGTACGACATGTCCTCGCTGAGGCAGGTCGTGCACAGCGCGGCCCCCTGCCCGATCGACGTGAAAGAGCGGATGCTCGATTGGTGGGGCCCTGTCATCTACGAGTACTACGCGGCGACCGAAGGGGGCGGAACGCTGGCGACACCGGAGCAATGGTTGAAGAAGCCCGGCACCGTGGGTGCACCGTGGCCGATGTCGGAGATCCGCGTACTTGACGACGATGGCACCCCGTCACCAACGGGAGAGCCGGGAACCGTCTGGATCAAGATGGGCGATTACACGTTCGAGTACAACAAGGACAAGGCCAAGACGGAGGAGTCCTGGAAAGAAGGTTTCTTCACCGTCGGCGATATCGGTTACCTCGACGAAGACGGTTATCTGTTCCTGTGCGACCGCAAGTCCGACATGATCATCTCGGGCGGCGTGAACATCTACCCCGCCGAGGTCGAGGCCGCGCTTGTGGCCCACCCGAAGGTCGATGACGTAGCCGTTTTCGGCATCCCCGACGAAGCGTGGGGCGAGCAGGTCAAAGCCGTGGTTCAACCCACCAACTCATCGGATGCCGGTCCGGCTCTGGAAAAGGAACTGATCGACTTCTGCCGAGAACGCATCGCGCACTTCAAGTGCCCCAAGACGGTCGACTTCATCGATGAGTTGCCCCGCGACCCGAACGGCAAGCTCTATAAGCGCAAGGTGCGCGATCCCTACTGGCAGGGACGCACCACCGCCATCTGAATATGACCGACACTCAGACTTCACTCCACGCGCCTCACGTACTCGAATACCCCTATACGCGAAGCGTGGGGCCTGTCATCGGCCGGTTTCTCACAGGCTTGCGCGACGGAAAGATCGAGGGCATCCGGTCAACCAGCGGGAAGGTGATCGTCCCCCCGACCGGCTATGACCCCGACACGGGGGCCGACCTGGATGAGTTCGTCGAGGTCGGTACATCGGGCGTCGTTACGACGTGGTCGTGGCAACCCGAACCGCGCGCCAACAACCCACTCGATCGGCCCTTCGCATGGGCCTTGATCCAACTCGATGGAGCAGACACAGGATTGCTGCACGCGGTCGACGCAGGAAGTCCCGAGAAGATCGAGGTTGGAACCCGGGTCAAGGTCCGATGGCGCGACGAACGCGTCGGCCACATCAACGACATCGAGTGCTTCGATCTGGAGCAGTCATGAGCGACCCGATAACGAAGATAGCGACGCCGATCAGCCTCGACTATTCGTACACGCCGGGAAGGGCCGTATCGCGGTTCCTTCGTGGCATCGCGCAACGCAAGATCGTGGGGGAGCGATGTCCCGAATGCACCAATGTCTACGTGCCCCCGAAAGGTGCCTGCGCGCGCTGTGGAGTCGCGACCTCCGAGGAGGTGCAGATAAAGCCCACCGGAACGATCACGACTTACTGCGTCGTGAACGTGCCTTTTACCGGCCAGGCGGTCGAATGCCCCTACGTCTCGGCATCGATCGTGCTCGACGGGGCCGACATCCCGATCATGCATCTGATCCAAGAGGTCGCCGCCGAAGAGGTCCGCATGGGCATGCGGGTGGAGGCCGTGTGGGTCGACGAGTCAGAGATGAAACCCACGGTCGAGAGCATCAAGTATTTCCGGCCCACTGGGGAACCGGACGTTCCGTTCCAGGAAGTCATCGCGACGATCGAAGGTGCCGACTGATGCGTGACGTAGCCGTCATCTCCTTCTCGCAAGCGCCGAGCGTTCGCCGAGAAAGCGACCTCAATGAGGTCGAGATGATCGTTCCGGTCGTGACCGAAGCCGTCGAGCGCTCGGGAATTGACCGCAAAGACATCGGCTTCACCGTCTCGGGTTCTTGCGATTACCTCGCCGGGCAACCGTTCGCGTTCGTGATGGGGCTCGATGCCATCGGCGCGTGGCCCCCGATCCGTGAATCGCATGTCGAGATGGACGGAGCGTGGGCCCTGTACGAAGCATGGGTGCGCTTGCAGCACGGTGATGTGGACTCGGCTCTCGTCTACTGCTTCGGTAAGTCCTCGCTCGGCGAGCTGCGCGATGTCCTGTCGCTGCAACTCGATCCTTACTACCTTGCGCCGTTGTGGCCCGATTCGGTGAGCCTCGCCGCCTTGCAAGCGCGTTCCCTGCTGGACGGTTCGGACCACACCGAGCTCGATATGGCCGAGGTGGCTGCTCGCAGTCGCCGCGACGCCCGAGACAATCCGAACGCTCAGGTCACCGGCGACACCGATCCGAATGACCTTCTGAACGAGCCGTACATCGCCGACCCTCTACGGAAGCACGATTGTGCGCCGATCTCGGACGGTGCTGCCGCGATCGTGCTGGCAGCCGGCGATCTCGCTCGCGAGAAGTGCGAACGTCCGGCATGGATAAAGGCGATCGACCATCGCATCGACGCGCACTCACTCGGAGCACGGGATCTCAAGAAAGCGCCCTCGGCCCGGATCGCGGCGGAGGCTGTCGGGGCCGTGAAGGACGGGTTCGATGTCGCCGAGATCCACGCTCCGTTCACCCATCAGGAGCTGATCCTGCGCGATGAGTTCGGTCTGAGTGACAAAACCAGGATCAATCCCTCGGGAGGAGCGCTGGCCGCGAATCCGATGATGGTGGCAGGGCTCACGCGTATCGGCGAGGCTGCAACTCGTGTCATGGATTCGAGCGCCGATCGGGCACTCGCACACGCGACCTCGGGACCTTGCCTGCAACAGAACCTCGTCTGCGTGCTGGAGGGCAACTAATGGCAGAGCGCTGCGCGGTCCTCGGCATAGGTCAAACGAAGCACGACAGCGAGCGCGACGACGTGTCGATCGCCGGCCTCGTGCGAGAAGCGGCGCTTCGGGCCCTCGAGGATGCAGGTCTCGAGTGGGCTGACATAGATGCGGTTGTGATCGGCAAGGCGCCGGACATGTTCGAGGGGGTCGTGATGCCCGAGCTGTATCTCGCCGATGCGCTCGGGGCGGTAGGCAAACCGATGCTGCGCGTTCACACCGCCGGGAGCGTTGGTGGGTCCACGGCAGTTGTGGCGTCACATCTGGTGCAGGCCGGGGTCCATCAGCGCGTCCTGACGGTCGCGTTCGAAAAGCAATCGGAGAGCGACGTGATGTGGGCCTTGGCGCCCAAGATCCCATTCTCGATGCCGATCGTTGCCGGGGCGGGTGGTTATTTCGCTCCCCACATCCGGGAGTACATCCGCCGCTCCTCGGCCCCCGACACGACCGGCATCAATGTCGCGGTCAAGGACCGGGTCAACGCGCTCAAGAACCCCTACGCGCACCTTCAGATGGAAGACATCAGTTTCGAGCAGGTGGCGGACTCGCCGATGTTGTGGGATCCGATCCGTTATCTCGAGACGTGTCCTTCGTCGGACGGCGCCTGCGCGATGGTGCTCGGATCCGAGTCGGCTGCCGGCAGCGTGAAGAATCCGGCCTGGGTGCTCGGAACCGCCGTTCGCAGTGAGCCGATCGGCATGGCCGGGCGCGACGAGGTCGACCCGCGCGCCGGTCGCGATTGCGCAGCCGAGGTCTACAAACAGGCGGGCGTAACGAACCCTCACCGCGATATCGACGTGGCCGAGATCTATGTCCCCTTCTCCTGGTACGAGCCGATGTGGCTCGAGAACCTCGGCTTCGCCGAGCAGAACACGGGCTGGAAACTCGTCGATGACGGTACGACCGCGCTCGACGGTGATCTGCCCATCAACCCGTCGGGTGGGGTGCTCTCTACGAATCCGATCGGGGCCTCGGGCATGCTCCGTTTCGCTGAAGCCGCGTTGCAGGTCCGTGGGGAAGCCGGCGAGCACCAGGTCGACGGCGCAAAGGTCGCCCTTGGCCATGCCTACGGCGGCGGTTCCCAGTTCTTTGCGATGTGGATCGTCTCGGATGAGAAGCCATAGGAGGCGGCCGTGAACTTCACGTTTAACGACGAGCAGGAGGAACTGCGCAGGGTTGTGCGCCGGTTCTTCGACGAAAAGTCGCCGTCGACGGAAGTTCGTCGGTTGATGGAAACAAACGAAGGCTACGACGATGTGGTGTGGAAACAGATCGCACAGGATCTTGCGCTGCAGGGCATCCACATCCCCGAGTCATACGGAGGCCAAGGCGGCAGTTTCGTCGAGCTCGGCATCGTGCTCGAAGAGATGGGCCGCGCACTCGCATGCACCCCGTTCTTCGCCACCGTCTGCCTAGCAACGAACGCGATCCTCAATGCCGGAACGGACGAGCAGAAGGCAGAGCTGCTCCCAGCGATCGCAGCGGGGGAGAAGACCGCCACGCTCGCCTTCGCTGAGGAGTCGGGTAGCTGGGATGTCGAGAAGATCGCGGTCGAGGCCAAGCTGGATGGCGATTCCTACAAGCTGAACGGCGTCAAGAGTTACGTGATCGACGGACATACCGCCAACGTCCTGGTCGTCGCCGCGCGTGGGGGCGGGCGGGGAGAAGATGGCAAGGTCGGGCTCTACCTGGTCGATGGGCAAGCCGAGGGATTGGACCGGCAGCCGCTCAAGACCGTCGACATGACTCGCAAGCAAGCTCGCTTGGAGTTCTCGAACACGCTGGGCCGGTTGCTGGGCACCAGTGACGATGCGGAGGCCGCCCTCGCCAAGACCCTCGATCAAGTCTCCGTTTGTATGTCGGCCGAGATGGCCGGTGGCTCGCAGAGATGTCTCGACATGGCGGTCGATTACGCCAAGGAGCGCATCCAGTTCGGGCGTCCCATCGGTGCGTTCCAGGCCGTGAAGCACCTTTGTGCCGACATGCTGCTGGAAGTGGAGTCCGCCAAGACCGCCGCCTACTACGCGATGTGGGCCGCGGCCGACGACGGGGAAGACCTGCGACTCTCAGCGCCGTTGGCCAAGTCCTACTGCGGCGACGCATTCTTCAAGGTGTCGTGCGACAACATCCAGGTGCACGGTGGGATCGGGTTCACCTGGGAGCACGACGCCCACCTCTATTACCGCCGGGCGAAGTCGTCCGATCTGATGTTCGGGGACGCGTCTTACCACCGGCAGGTTCTCGGCGATCGGCTAGGCATCTGATGGGCAGACTGGAAGGCAAGGTTGCACTGATCACCGGTGGGGCACGCGGCCAGGGCGAGGCCACCGCGCGGCGGTTCGTCGAAGAAGGTGCTCGCGTGGCGATCGCCGACATCCTCGATGACGAAGGCAAGGCCGTCGCCGAAGAGCTCGGCGAAGCGGCTCTCTACCTGCACCTCGACGTGCGTGACGAATCGCACTGGTCCGACGCCGTCGCCGAAACCGAGCGAACCTTCGGCTCCCTCAATGTGCTGATCAACAATGCGGGCATCTTGGGCTTCGGGAAGATCGAGACTTCTTCGCTCGAGGATTACAAGGCGATCATCGACGTCAATCAGATCGGGGTGTTCCTCGGCATGCGAGCGGCCATCCCGGCCCTCAAGCGTGCGGGGAGTGGCTCGATCATCAATGTGTCGTCGGTCGAGGGGTTGCATGGTGCGATCGGTCTCGTCGCGTACGCCGCAAGTAAGTTCGCCGTGCGAGGAATGACGAAGGTGGCCGCCGTCGAACTTGGCTCGTTCGGTATCCGGGCCAACTCGGTTCATCCCGGCTCTATCGACACTCCGATGGTGCGCAATCAGGGTCTTCAAAAGGTGGACCTGGACACGTTCTTCCCCGGCATCCCGATCGGGCGAGCCGGCACCGGCGAGGACATAGCGCATCTCGCGGTCTACCTGGGTTCAGACGAGTCCGCCTATGTAACGGGCTCCGAGTTCGTGATCGATGGCGGTGTGAGCACCCACATCGGATGGTTCTCGCCTCCCCCGGATATCGGCTAGAGATCGTGGAGGAAAACCTGACGGTCCATCAGATATGCTCGGCGCCCTCATGAGCGAGTCCGTGAAAGGCGCCAGCCTCGGCAAGATGACCTTCCCCGTAGAGCGGGGAAAGATCCGTGAATTCGCTAGCGCGATCCTCGACGACAACCCCACCTACCAAGAGGGGGAGACCCCGCTCGCGCCGCCGACATTCACTATGACGTCCCAGTTCTGGCCGGCCATTTTGGACGGGCCCATGCCGGATCTAGGCATCAACTACGCCCGGGTGGTGCACGGCGAGCAGGACTTCGAGTACCTCGAGCCGATCCGCGCCGGCGACGTATTGACCGGGGAGATCACCGTTGGCGACGTCTTCACCAAAGAAGGGAAGAAGGGCGGCACGCTGACGTTCGTTGTCCTGGAGACTCGCTTCACTAACCAGCACGGGAAGGACGCGGTGGTGGCGCGGGCGACGATCATCGAGACGTCGAAAGCCGCCACGGGCTGATGCAGCGACACGAGACCTACTTCGAGGACCTCAAAGAGGGCGACCGCGGCCCCGAGTGGTCAACGCCGGAGCCGCTCAAGAGAACGGACTTCGTCAAGTACGCGGGAGCATCGGGCGACTTCAATCCGATGCACCACGACGACGAGTTCGCGCAAGCCGTCGGCTACCCAAGCGTCTTCGGGCACGGGATGTTGACCGCGGGGATCCTGTCCCACTACCTCACCGATTGGCTCGGTACCGGGAACCTCCGGCGATTCAAGACCCGGTTCAGCGGCCAGGTGTACCCCGGCGACCAGCTGTCGTTCGGGGCCACCGTCACCAAGACGTACGAAGACGGTGACGAGCGGCGGGTCGACTGCGAGCTCACCGTTACGAACCAAAAAGGTGACGTGGTCATCACCGGAAGCGCGACCGCGGCCCTCCCCACCAAGGGATAGCGGGCCTTCGGGCCACACATCGAATGGCCCCCAGTGTCGCGGTTGCCGGGATCGGGGAGTCGCGATTCGGGACTGTTCCCGATGCAACGGCCTTAGAGCTCCACGCGGAGGCCGCCGCCGCGGCAGTGGCGGATGCCGGGCTGACCAAGGATGACGTCGACGGCCTCTTCTCGTGTGGCCCCGATCTTCTTCACCCCGTAGTCGTCGCCGAGTATCTCGGCCTGCGACCGTCATATGTCGACGGAACGCAGGTGGGCGGCTCGTCGTGGGAGCTGTTCGTTCACCACGCCCTGGCCGCGATCTCCTCGGGAGCGTGCTCGGTGGCCCTCCTTACTTATGGGAGCACGGCGAGGTCTGACCTGAAGCGAGGAGCTCGAACGGCGAACATCGCCATCGGCGGACGCGGGCCCGCGCAGTTCGAGTCGCCTTATGGACACACGGTGATCGGCCGGCACGCGATGGCGGCCACGCGCCACATGCACGAGTTCGGCACCACGCCAGAACAGCTCGCGGAGATCGCCGTACAGATCCGCTCCAACGCGGCCCACAACCCTCTTGCGTCCTTCCGCGATCCACTCACGGTGGACGATGTGCTGTCGTCGCGCATGGTGGCCTCGCCGTTGCACAAGTTCGACTGCTGCATCCGCACGGACGGCGGCGGCGCGATCGTCTTGGTCTCCGCCGATCGTGCTCGAGATCTCCCCAAACCGCCGGTTTACGTTCTCGGCGCCGGCGAGGCGGTCTCGCACGAAACGATGCTTGGGTGGGAGGACGTCACCGAGTCACCCGCCCGGTGGAGTGCGGAGCGCGCCTTCGGGATGGCGGGTGTAAGGCCCGGAGACATCGATGTCCTTCAGGCATATGACTCGTTCACCATCACCGTGCTGCTCACGCTCGAGGCACTCGGTTTCTGCGGGAAGGGCGAGGGTGGCTCGTTCGTGGAAGGTGGGACGCTGACCCTGGATGGGAAGTTGCCCACGAACACCGACGGTGGGGGACTCTCGTCGAATCACCCGGGGATGCGCGGTGTCTTCCTGATCGTCGAGGCGGTGCGACAGCTGCGCGGCGAAGCCACCGGGCGCCAGGTGAACGGCGCACGACTTGCTGCAGTGAATGGCACCGGCGGGTGGTTCTCTTCGACCGGGACTTTGGTTCTGGGGGTGGAGTGATGGCCGAAGTCTCCTGGCATCTCCCCGAGCCCGACCCGGAAACCGCGCCCTATTGGGAGGCCACGCGCGAAGGACGACTTACCTATAAAGAGTGCCGCTCGTGTCTGCAGGCGTTCTTCTATCCACGGGCCCGATGCCCACGGTGTTGGTCAGTTGATACGGAGTGGCGTGATGCGTCGGGCGATGGAACCGTTCATACCTTCACCGTGGTGCACCAGAACGATCTGCCCCCGTTCAAGGAACGTGTGCCCTACGTCGTCGCGCTGATCGATCTCGAAGAAGGCGTGCGGATGACCTCGAATGTGGAGGGCTGCCCGCCGGAAGACGTGAAGTGCGGGATGCGGGTGCGAGTCGCCTGGCGCGAGGAGTCAGCGAACGGCGAGACGTTCTCGATCCCGGTCTTCCACCCTCGCTGAGCTCAGGTGCCGGTGAACTTCGGGTCGCGCTTTTCGACGAAGGCTGTGATGCCCTCGCGGATGTCGTTCGTGTTGGTGATGAGCTCTTGTGTAAGGGCCTCCTCCTCTAGCGACGCGTCGAGCGTCGACTCCAAGGATCGGTTCAGCAGCCGCTTGGCCAGACCAAGCGCCTTCGTTGGGCCCGTCGCCAGTCGTTCCGCCCACTCCATCGTTACCTTCTCGAGGTCGGAGGGAGGAACCACCCGGTTCACGAGCCCGATCCGCTCGGCATCGGCCGCCGACCAGGGATCGGCGAAGAACACCATCTCTTTCGCGCGGGCCAGACCGATCAGCCGGGGCAGTAAGTAGGCGCTGCCGCCGTCGGGGATGATCCCGCGACTTGTGAACACTTCGATGAATCGGGACTCCTCGGATGCGATCACCAGGTCGCACGCGAACGCCAGCTGACAACCGAACCCAGCGGTGACCCCGTTAACCGCTGCGATCGTCGGCACCTCGAGCTCCCACAGAGCTTTGAATACTCGCTGGGTCCCCTCCCGGATCACGTCGCGGATGGAACCTGCTTGTGGTTTTCCTCCGCCCTTCGAGCCGGAGAGATCCGCGCCCGTACAGAACCCTTTGCCGGCACCGGTGAGCACCAGACACCGAATGGTCTGGTCATTGGAGGCCTCCGCTATAGCCGCAAGGAGCTGCTCGCGCATCTCCGCGTTGATCGCGTTGCGCTTGTCCGGACGGTTCAGGGTGACCCAGGAGATGCCGCCGCGGCGCTCGACGAGGATCGGATCTTCCGGCACGTCAGGCCTTCTTCTCGGGCTTCTTCACGGTCACGTCCAGTCCCGGTGGAGCCATGTACTCACCAAGCACTGTGTCGAAGTGGTCGGCGATCTCCTCGGCCGTCCATCCACCGTCCTTGTACATCGCCGCCTGCGGCTTGAACTTCTGGAAGATGGTGTAGCCGAATCCACGCCTGCCGAACACCTGGCCGTTGATGTGCGCTGCTCGCTCCGACGCGAGGAAGGCGATCATCGGGGCGTTGAGGCTGGGATCCATCCCGGGGTCGGCCCCGCCCTCGGGAACGATGTTGGAGGTCATCCGGGTCGCTCCCACCGGGGCGAAGGCGTTCGCCGTGATGCCGTACTTCGCCAGCTCGATGGCCCAAACGAAGGTCATGCCTGCGATACCCGCCTTTGCGGCCGCGTAGTTCGTCTGGCCGAAGTTGCCGCGCAGCCCGGCGCTCGACGTGATGTTGATGATCCGCCCGAAGCCTTGCTCTTTCATATGGGGCGCAGCGTGGCGAGTGCAGTTGAACGTGCCTTTCATGTGCACTCCGACGACCGCGTCGAACTCCTCCTCGCTCATCTTCACCAGGCTTCGGTCGCGGACGATCCCCGCGTTGTTCACCAGGATGTCGATCTTCCCGAACTTCGAGACGGCCGTTTCGATGATCGATTCGGCGCTGTCGAACTTGGAGACGTCGTCGTAACTGGCCACGGCCTGCCCGCCGGCCGATTCGATCTCATTGAGTACCTCGACGGTGGGGTCGTCTTCGCCCCCCTGGCCGTCGAGTGACACCCCAGCGTCGTTGACAACGACCGCGGCGCCTTGTCCGGCCAGCTCCACGGCGATCGCACGCCCGATCCCTCGTCCGGAGCCGGTCACCACAGCCACTCGGCCCTCAAGCAAACCCATGTGTTTCCTCCTTGCGTTTCGTCGACACCATCATTTCCTTGTCCATCGGGGGAGAGCCACTCCCTCGTCGATGCGCGGGAACACAACTCGGACCGGCTCGCCGATCCGGATCGACTCGGGGTCGATCTCATTGATCGCGCCATCCTCGCTCGCCACCAGGTTCCCCACCAGACGGATCGTCGGGTCCTCGTCGATGGCGACCACGATCACGTTGTAAGGCGCTACCGCCGCGTAACCCTCCAGCAGTGGCGGGTGCGGGACCACGAACGACCAGATCGTTCCCTCACCGGTTACATCGCGCCACGTTGCTTCCGTGGACCGGCAGTGCGGGCACATGGGCCGGGGTGGGTGGCGGAAGCGTTCGCAGTTCCCACACGCTTGGATCCGTAACTCGCCTTGGAGCGCGCCCTCCCAGAAGCCGGCTCCGTCTTCGTCCTGAAGTGGGATGAGGAAGCCGTCTTCGGTCATGACGCGCGCGTCGCTCATGTCATTCCCCCCGTAGGAGCAGCGCGCTGGTCGGCACGCCTTCTCCCGATGTCACCAAGCACGTGTCGGCTTCGGGAACTTGCGCGGTCGAGGTCCCGCGGATCTGGCGGACACCCTCGTTGATCAAGTTGAATCCGTGGACGTAGGCCTCGGAGAGGCCGCCGCCGGAGGTGTTGATCGGAAGCTCGCCGCCGAGTTCGAGGGAGCCGTTCTCGGTGAACGCGGCCCCCTCGCCGCGGCCGCAGAACATGTAGCCCTCGAGCGAGAGTGGGATCAAGGATGTGAACGCGTCGTAGATCTGCGCAACCTTCACGTCTTCGGGACGGATGTCTGACTGCTTCCACAGAAGGCGAGCGCAAGCCCAGGCCGGACCCTCCAGGGGATCGTCTTTAAAGTAGTTGACCATCGTCTGGTGCTGCGCCTCCAAGCCCTGCGCTGCCGCGTGCACGTACGCCGGCGGATGTGGACAATCCTTGGCGCGCTCCGCGGAGACGATCACGCACGCCAGCGCGCCGTCCGTTTCCAGGCAGTTGTCGAACAGACACAGTGGCTCGGAGATCCACCGCGAGGCCATGTAGTCCTCACGGGTCATGGTGCGCTCGTGCATCATCGCGTTGGGGTTGCGGTTTGCATGCGCCCGGCACGCCAGTGCGACATTGGCCAGGTGGTCCCGGGTTGCGCCGTACTCGTGCATGTATCGACGCGTAAGCATTGCGATCTCGTCGACCGGACGCAGGAGGCCCCAGGGTCGCGACCACTGCGCCGGCGTCGGGAGCTGGCGGATCGTTTCCTTCCACGGCCGGCCACCTGAGCCCCGCTTCCTCGAGCGCCACGCAACACCGACCGAGGCCTGGCCCGTCGCTATGGCCATCGCAAGGTGCCCCACCGTGGCGCACCCACCACCGCCGCCGTATGCGATCTTGCTAAAGAACGTCACGTCCCCGGCTCCGATGTTCCGGGCGATGTCGATCTCTTCCGTCTCCTCCATCGTGTAAGAGGAGAACGCGTCGACCTCGGACGGATCAATGCCCGCGTCGTCCAGGGCCGCGACGATGACCTCGCAGGCGAGTTGCTTCTCGGAACCCTCGAGGTGCTTCGCGAACGGTGTTTGGGCTATGCCCACGATGGCGGTCTGGTCCTTCAGCATGAGAGTGGGTAGTCTAAACCTGACGCACCGTCAGATTTCAGGGGTGGGGGCCAGTCATGGAAGAGCGCGGCGATCTCGAGTGGGGGAGCATCGCCAACCTCGTTCGATCGGCCGCCGATCGCTTCGGCGACCGCCAGGCGGTGGTGGACCCCCCGGTGGAGCTCACCTTCACCTCGCTGGCAGCCGCGGTCGAGCGCGCCTCCCGGGCGGCGATGGCATCTGGGATCGAGCCGGGGGACCGGTTCGCGGTGTGGGCGCCGAACATTCACGAGTGGATCGTCGCGGCCCTCGGCGGGGTCTCGGCAGGAGGAGTGCTGGTCCCGATCAACACCCGGTTCAAGGGGCCGGAGGCGGGTTACATCCTGAGCAAAAGCGGCGCGCGGATCCTGTTCACCGTGCAGGGCTTCTTGGACATCGACTATCTCGAGATGCTGCCCGACGAGTACGGCGGGCGCGTGGTTCTCCTCCGCGGAGAAGCGCAGAACGCGACCACGTGGGAGGAGTTCCTCAGTCGAGCGGACTCGGTGTCCGCTGAAGACGCGGCCCTGCGCGCAAAAGCGCTCGGCCCCGACGATCTTTGCGACATCATGTTCACGTCTGGGACCACCGGGCGGCCCAAGGG
>DASQLQ010000079.1:0-13808 GCA_035629935.1 Actinomycetota bacterium | reverse complement strand
TGGCGCTTGACACCCTTCTTGGTGACTTTGAACAAGACGATCTTGCGGTTCGACAGGCATACGTCCTTGTCACCTTCGGCGTCCAGAGAAGGCAGCGCGAAGAGCATCCCGTGAAGACGTGAGCCGTGTCGCAGCTCCTTGCCATTCAGGGTCACCTTGGTTTTTACGCCGGCGGCACCGTGTGCGGCCACCGCAAGCAGCATCGCTAAGGAGGCTCCTGCAGCAACGATCGTGAACGTTCTTTTGAGAGATCGGCTCACTTTTTCCCAGTCCTTTCGGTACAACTCGGTGTCGTATCCATGACATCGGCACCGGAGTGGGCCAACTGGATAAGTACTTCAGTCGTCCTTCGCTACGTATTCGACGCAGGGTCGGGAATACTTGAGCCGCATGGAGGACGTCGTGGTGTGCGGAGGCGGTCCGGCAGGGCTGGCGGCGGCCCTGTGGCTGGGGCGCTACCGGCGCAAGACGGTCGTTCTAGATGCCGGCGAGCAGCGGAACCTCACATCCGGGAACGTCCACGGTTACCTGACGCAGGACGGGACCCCACCCTCCGACCTGCTCACTGCGGCCCGGGGCGACGTGGCGAAGTACCCGACAGTCCGGTTCCAAGCGGGAATCGCCATTTCCGCCGAGGTAGCCGCCGACGGATTCCTGATCGAAACCGTCGAGCAAGCGATCAAGACCCGGCGACTGATCCTGGCGCAAGGTGTTGAGGACATCTGGCCCGAGATCCCCGGCTTCTCGGACCACTACGGGACGTCGATCTTCCATTGTTCATGTTGCGATGGATACGAAGCTCGAGATCAGGATGTCTTGGCGATCGGGTGGGGAGAGCACACGGCCGGATTCGCCCTCGACCTGTTGGATTGGGGAGCGCGCGTCACTCTCGTCACGAACGGGCAGCAGTGGGAGGGGGATCGCTCTTGCGAGATCGCCCTGCAGCGACATGGAGTCGAAGTGATCGAGGAGAGCGTTTCTGATCTGCTCGACGAGGGGGCCCGTTTAACCGGAGCACGTCTGGCGTCGGGGCGAGTTGTGCCGGCGACGAAGGCTTTCTTCTCTATCGGTCATCGTCCCCGGAACGCCCTAGCGGTCGCACTGGGGTGCGATGTGGATGACCTCGGTTACGTCACCGTGGGTCCCCATGGGGAAACATCCGTCGACAACGTCTACGCGTGCGGAGACCTGACTCCCGGCGAGCAGCTGGTGCAGGCGGCGAGCTCGGAAGGCGCGATTGCGGGGATCTCGTGCGCGATTTCCCTAAGAGGGAGCGGGCCGGCCCCCGGCGCCCTACGCATGCGGAGACCTCCCGTTCCCGGACCGGATCCCGAAGAAGAGCTCGCTAGCGAGTAAGGAGCTCGGCGATCTGCACCGTGTTGAGTGCAGCGCCCTTCCTTAGATTGTCCGCAACGCAAAAGTACGTGAGCGATCGATCATCGAAGAGGTCCCGGCGTATCCGTCCGACGTAGACAGGATCGCGCCCCGCGGCCTCGAGAGGCGTGGGGTAAACGCCTTGCGCGACATCGTCGACCAGCTCCACACCCGGTGCTTCGGTAAAGATCGCCCGCGCTTCCTCCGGAGTGATGGGCTGGGAGAACTCAGCATGAACGGCGACGCCATGGCCCACGACCACAGGAACCCGTACGCAGGTTGCAGTGACACGTAGCTCCGGGAGGCTCATGATCTTGCGGGTCTCGTAACAGAGCTTGAGCTCTTCGCTCGTGTAACCGTCTTCTTTCACCGAGCCGCAATGTGGGATCACGTTGAACGAGATCGGGTGTGGATACATCTCTCCGGCAGCCACTGCTTTACGGCCCAGACCGACATTCACATGATCCGGCCATTCCGTTGCGTCCAGGGTCTGGCCCCACAACTCCGTGACTCCACCGCGGCCCGATCCGGAGGCCGCCTGATACGAGGCCAGGATCAGTCGCTGCAGTCCCGCCCTCTCGTGCAGGGCAGCGGTCGGCACGACCATGGCCAGTGTCGTGCAGTTAGGACTGGCGATGATGCCCTTGGGCCGCTCGAATGCATCCTTGGGGTTGACTTCCGGAACGACGAGCGGAACCTCGGGATCCATCCTGAACGCAGCCGAGTTGTCGATCGCGATCGCGCCCTTCGAGGCGGCGATCGGCGCCCACTCCTCGGAGACCTCATCCGGCACGTCGAAGAGAGCGAGGTCTCCGTCCCGGAAGACATCCGGGGTGAGCTCTTGGACCTCGATCTGATCGTCCTTGAACGGCAGACTGCGTCCGGCAGATCGAGCGCTCGCGACCGGCACCACTTCGCCAGGAAGATCCTTCTCCTCGAGGATCCTCAACATCTCGAGTCCGACCGCGCCGGTGGCACCAACGACTACGAGCCTCACGTAGTCACCTCATCATCGGTCCTTAAGGCTTTCAGCTGGTCTGTCGCGGTAACCGGATGCTGTTCGCGCAACACGGCTTCCTTCGATAGCTCGAACCGATCGTGGATCGCCCGAACCGCTCGGTCCACCTCTCCTGCTCGGATGACACAGGAGACGCGGATCGACGACGTCGAGATGATCTCGATGTTGATGCCGGCTTCGGCAAGGGCGTCGAACATGTCTGCGGCGACGCCGGGGTGAGTCTTCATCCCCGCCCCGATCAAAGACACCTTGGCGATATCGGGGTCCGTCTGCACATCGTCGGCCCCCACATCCTTCGCGATCAGTTGAAGGAGTGCGCCGGCCCGTTGCAGATCCTCTTTGGGGAGCGTGAAGAAGATGTCCGTGCGTCCGTCGTGAGAGGCATTCTGGACGATCATGTCCACGTTGACGCCGTCGTCGGCCAAGGGCCGGAACACGCGCGAAGCAACCCCGGGCTGGTCTGGGACTCCCAGGATCGTCACCTTCGCCTCGGAAGTGTCCTGAGCGACACTCGAGATGATCGCTTGCTCCATCCGTGCATCCTCCTCTCTCACCCAGGTCCCTTCCTCGTAAGTGAAAGAGGAACGCACATGGATGAGAACTCCGTGATTACGAGCGTATTCGACGCTTCGCAACATGAGGACTTTTGCACCGGCGGCCGACAGCTCGAGCATCTCCTCGTGCGACACGGCGTGGAGCTTGCGCGCCTCGGGGATGATCCGTGGGTCGGCCGTGAACACGCCGTCGACATCCGTATAGATCTCGCACGCATCGGCTTTCAACGCAGCAGCTAACGCCACCGCACTCGTATCCGAACCACCGCGCCCGAGTGTCGTAACGTCGAACTCCGTGGATACGCCCTGAAACCCAGCGACGATCGCAACCTTCCCCTCTTCGAGAGCCTGCAGAACCCGCTGTGCCCGCACGTCGACGATGCGGGCTTTCCCGTGTCTGGTGTCGGTGACGATGCCCGCCTGGGACCCGGTGAAGGAGACGGCTTCGTGGCCCAGCTCGATGATCGCCATCGAGAGCAGGGCCATTGAGATGCGCTCGCCGGACGTGAGCAACATGTCGAGCTCTCGTGCATGTGGGGTCGCCGACATCTCGGCAGCCAAGCTGAGTAGCTCGTCGGTCGTTTGGCCCATAGCAGACACAACGACGCAGATCTTCTGTCCACGGTTCACGCTCGCGACGACCCGTTCGGCAACCTTGCGGATCCGAGCGGCATCTCCGACGGACGTGCCGCCGTACTTCTGAACGATAAGGGCCATAAGCACCAAGGTAATTGGAAACGAGGGTGTAGCGGGGAACCAGGAGGACCGGAGGAGCTAAGAGCTGGGGGGTGAGGCGGGCGAGCTACTCGTCGTCGCCCTTGTCCTTGTCGTTTTCTTTGTCCTTGTCGTTTTCTTTGTCCTTGTCCTTGTCCTTGTCTTTGTCTTTGTCCCCGACGTCGACTGCCTCGTCGTCGTCATCGTCATCGTCGTCGTCGAGAAGGGTGGCGGTTGGGGAAGGACTGCAGCTCCGGTCGTTGCCACCACCGGCGTTGCCGTCGTTGGGGCACCCGTCCTTGCCATCGTTCTTTTTGCCCGAGGAGCGGTCGTCCGGGTCGTCGTCGTCATCGTCGTCGTCCCGATCGTCATCGTCGTCGTCCCGATCGTCGTTGTCGTCATCGCGGGGACGCGACGGCCGGCTCGTTTGCGACGGAGTCGGAGTGGGCGTCGGGGTCGGGCGGTGGGTCGGGGTCGGGGTCGGGTCCGGCGCTGGTTTCTTCACGGGATCGTCCTTGTCCGGGCGAAGGATCTCGGGACCTTCATCGGCTCCACGTGGCCCCCTGCTGATGCGATCGCCCAGCACGATCGTGCCGTCGTAACGACCCTCGATCGACACGGGAGCCTGCCCACGCCGTGACGCCGCACTCTTGACATCCTTCTCGGGATTCGAGTCCTTCTCGGCCGACTTGGGAAGCGCGTCGACCTCGTCGCCCGATCCCTGTGCGGGGGCCGCGGTAGTGACATCTTGGATAACCGGGGTCGCGAGGTTCGGCGTGAACACCGAAGCACCCAGCACGACGGCTGCGCCGGCCGCACCAACGGCAGGCGCGAGGTTGCCGGCGCCGAGTCGCTTCAGCCATGAGGCGAATGCGCGTACGAGTCGCTGTGGAGCTCCTCCGATTATGAGGAAGAGTCCAGCGGTGACCGGGAGACGAGCCGGGAGAGCCGCGATGAAAGCCTCGACTACTTCTGGATCGAACTGCGTTCTGGCTTCGGCTCGCAGGACCGACACCGCGTCGTCCCTTCCGGCAGAGGTGCGGTACGGCCGCGTCGACGTGATCGCGTCGTAAGCGTCGGCAACAGCGATGATGCGCGCGTACAACGGGATCGCATCCCCCGCCAATCCATCTGGGTAGCCGGTTCCGTCGAACCTCTCGTGGTGATGACGAACGGCCGCGATCACGTCGGCGTTGCCGACGCTCGAGACCATCCATGCTCCGACCACCGAATGCTCTTCTATGAGAACCCGCTCCTCGATGGTGAGCTGAGTGGGTTTTCTGAGGACGCGATCGGGGACTCGGATCTTGCCGACGTCGTGAAGGGCGGCGGCCTTCCTAAGATCCTCGATGTCCTGGATCGGAAGATGCATCGCCGCAGCCGTTCGATAGACGTGGCGCTCGACGCGCTGTGAATGTCCGTGCGTGTACGGATCCTTGGACTCGAGGGCCGCGGTGAGGTCCTTTAGGACCTGCAATTGCTGATCGGGAAGGATGCGGATCTCGTCCACCGGTTGACCCGAGCGATCTAGACCCAACAGACGCGCGCCCTCTTCGAGAGTGTCTTCCGCGCGACTCCGGACGAACCAACGCCACAGCATCAGGTCCGAGAAGCTGATCTCGGTCGACTCGAAGCGGGAACTCCACAGTGCCGCTCCACCGGCCATCGCGCCGATCGACAGCAACACACCGAGGGCAGCAACGAGAAGCATCGGCAGCTCGGGCGAAACAGCGATCAGGGCATAAACACAAAGGACCGGGAGAACGACAACGGCAAGTGTGGCCGCTAACGAATGAGCGAAAAAGGGCTTAACGGAAAAATAGGTCTCGCGCTCCTGGTGCATGCCCCTATCCCCTTCACTGCTTGTATCGGCTCCGCTACGTTGCGTGACTATATTAGTCGCGCGAACGCTTTTCCTCTACCCCGGTTATCGGTCTACCCCGGAACGGACTGAGGCAACCCAAGCAAATCTTCATCTTTGGTTCTAACTGGAAAAGGCCCTATCCGTTACCCATTTCCCGGCGGCCCTCCAGTGCCCGGCCCAAGGTGACCTCGTCGGCGTACTCGAGATCACCCCCCACGGGAAGCCCGCTGGCGAGGCGGGTGACCTTGATGCCGAGCGGCTCCAGGAGCCTGGCGAGGTACATCGCCGTCGCCTCGCCTTCGATGTTCGGGTTGGTCGCAACGATCACCTCGGCGATCGGAGTGTCGGTGGCACCCGCCTGCTTGATGCGGTCCAGGAGCTCGCCCACCCGTAGATCCTCGGGACCGATGCCCTCGATGGGCGAGATCGCCCCTTGGAGCACGTGATAGATGCCACGGAATTCTCTGGTCCTCTCCAGGGCCACGATGTCCGGCGGTTCCTGCACCACGCAGATCGTCGACCGGTCGCGCCGGTCGTCTGCGCAGTAGATGCACAGTTCCTCGCTCGACACGTTGAAACATTCTCGGCACAGTCGCACCTTCGCCTTGGCTTCGACGATGGCCTCGGCCAATCGCTGCGCGTCGTGTGGAGTTGCCTTGAGGAGATGGAACGCGACCCGCTGCGCACTCTTGGGCCCGATGCCCGGCATGCGCGCCAGTTCGTCGATGAGGTCCTGGATGGGTCCTGCGAACATGGATGTATCCGGTTGCTAGCCGGGTAGCCCGAGTCCACCGAGGCCCCCGGCAAGGGGGCCGAGCGTCTGCTCTTGTTTCTCGCGTGCCTTGTCGAGAGCGTCGTTAACGGCGGTGACGATCACGTCGCCGATCATGTCCGCGTCATCCTGAAGGTCGGACAGAAGCTCGGGATCCAGGGTGACGCTCACGATGTGCTGATCCGCCGTGGCGACCACCTTCACCGCTCCACCACCGGCGGTGCCTTCGACCTCGACCCCGGCGAGCTCCTCCTGGGCCTTGGCCACCTCCGCCGCCATCTTCTGTGCCTCGCGCATCATCCGTTGCATGTCTTTCACAGCCGTTCGATCACCTCGATTTCTCTTCGACCACTTCCGCCGCGAACCCACGCTTCACGAGCTCGATCGGGTCGTCGCTCTTGGGAGCAACTGTCTGACTCTCGGCGAGATCCGACGCATCCGACTCCGCCGTCGGCTCCGGCTCGTCCACCTGTCCATCGGGAGCGACGAAGTCGACCCGGGGCCGCACACCAAGTGCAGCATGCAACGCTCCGGCGAAGATCTCTCGGTTGTTCTCCTGCTTCATCTGTCGCGCATGAAAATCGGATTGGGTAGCGACGACCAGCACATCGTCGTCCAGCCGCAGCGGACGCGACGAGAACAGATAAGCCCCAACCCGCTTCGATGCGCGATTCACCTCTTTGAGCGTCGCCGCCCAAGCATCCTTGTAATCCGCCAACCCCACCATCCCCGCATTGGATGGTGCAGCCTTTGCGACTTGGCGCTCCGGTTCCGCAGTGGAGGCGTCGTCCCCGCTTGCTCCAGATCGCTTTGAGTCGCTTGCAGGGAGCGACGCCTCCCCTGCTCCACCGGTCGAACTTGCCGGTGCCTGACGTTTACGACTGGGCGTGTTCGATTTCGATGGTGGTACTGAAGGTGAAGCGGCGTTTGCCGCAGGCGACTCAAGACGCTCTGGAGCCCGCGGTGACGCCGCTTCGCCGGCAGGACCCGGTGAGTGCGCTTCGGCGGCGGACTCGGCACCAGTGATACCTATGCGGCGTTCTAGGCGCTCGATGCGGCCCAGCAAACCTGTTGCAGAGGGGTCGGTGTCGGGCGCTGCGGCCCTGACTAGTGCGATCTCTAGGAGGAGGCGGTGGTTGGGAGCGTTTCGCATCTCGATCACCGATTGACCGATCAGGTCCAGGGTCCGCAGGAGAGTGCCGGTCGTAAACTGCTCGGCTTGGAGGAGCAGCCGCGGCCGATCCTCTACCGGCACGTCCAGCAAACCTTCGGCGTCCGGAGCTGTCCTCAGGAGGAGTAGCGACCGCACATGCTCGAGTGCATCGTCGGCTAGCTGGCGCATGTCTGCACCCTGAGCAACGAATGTCTGGATCGCCTGGAAGATCGCACCGACGTCCTCGCGGGCGATCGCCTCGAACAGTTCGATGAACGTTTCTTCGTCGCGCTTACCGAGGAGAGCCTCGACGTCCGCATCCTCGACCTTGCGATCGAAACTCGACAATTGATCGAGGATGGATAGGGCGTCGCGCAAGCTTCCTTCCGAGTGTCGCGCCAGTAGTGCGACGGCGGTCGACTCGATATCGATCCCTTCTTGCTTGGCCACGGAAGCCAGGTGTACCTCGGTCACATCGGCGGGAACCCGACGGAAGTCGAAACGTTGAGTGCGGGAAACGATCGTGGGAAGAACGCGGTGGGCCTCGGTGGTGGCGAGCACGAAGACCACGTGGTCGGGGGGTTCCTCGAGCGTTTTCAACAGCGCGTTGAAGGACTGGGTGGTCAGCATGTGGACCTCGTCGATCACATAGACCTTCTTGCGCCCACCTGCCGTTGCAAGAGCGACACCGGCCAGGATCTCGCGGGTGTCATCGACCCCCGAATGGGAGGCCGCGTCCATCTCGAAAACGTCGAGCGAGGACCCCTCGGTGATGGCGATGCACGAGTCACATTTGCCGCAGGGCTCGGATGTGGAGCCGTTCGCGCAGTTCAGAGCCTTGGCGAGGATGCGCGCTGTCGAAGTCTTGCCGGTACCCCGGGGGCCGGTGAAGAGATAGGCGTGGGCTACCCGGTCCTCGTCGATCGCGTTCGCAAGGGTGCGCGAGACATGCTCCTGCCCCAGGATCTCCGAGAACGTCTGGGGCCGGTACTTCCGGTAAAGGGAGAGGTACGCCATCGAAGCCATCCTAGTTGTGCGCTACGTCAGCAAAAGCGGGCTGGGAGACCGCGAAAATAGCGGCTCGAAGACACTATGTTGGCAGCGTGGCCCTTGTGGTTGTTCTCGCCGCCGCGTCGCTCCTACTATCGGCATGTCAGACGACGAACCCGGACCTATCTGACGAGACTCGCGAGGCACCGGCTCCTCCCGGGCTCGAGTACGAGTGCTACCCGGGCTTCCCGTTCGATCCTCGCGACCTCTCCCTTGCAGATGGCTCGGAGACGGGAACGGATCCGAAGTGGACGGCTCTCGAGCGCGTACTCACTTACTCGGATACCGAGACCTTCCCGCACTCGGGGTGGTTGGAAGTTCCCGCAACCTTCAGTCCTGAGTCGTTCGGATTCGTCGCTCGCAGCGGAGACAACTTCTACGAGATCCGGATGAGTCGCCGGGCGGGCAAATGGGAACCTTCAGGGTGGGGCGCGTGTCAACCACGAGTCGCCGTGGTCGAAGCCAACGTCCTGCAGTGGGCGCTGAGACGTGGTGCGCGCCCGAGCCCGGGCGATCAGAGGCTCGAGGTAGTGCTTCACGAAGTCGAATGCGTCGGGGGTCGCGATCCGCGACCGCATCTGCTCGAACCCGAGGTGATCTATGAGGAGGAACGGATCCTCATCGTGATCACCGCTGCGATCGAGCCCGGGGGCGCGTACGAGTGCCCAGGCAATCCGGTCGTGAATCACGTGATCGACCTCGACGAACCGACCGGTGGGCGAACGCTGTGGGATGCAGGCTTCTATCCGCCACGCCACGCAACTCGCCAACTCCGCACCTAGCCCGCGGGGGCCGCCCGTCGGTCCGTCGAACGCCGAACGTCGAGACGTTCGGCGAGAAACAAAAAAGGGCTGTGCGGCTCGTCTTGGACCGCAGCACGCTCGGTGCTTACCCGGCAGCCGGCTCCGGCCCGGCACTCCCACGGCACTCCCGGGACACCGCTTATGGCTGCTGCCTTCCGGCCCTGACCAGGTTCGCGGCTCCGGGTCGCGCGGGACCCGACCATCAGCGCCGCTTACCGGGGGCTAACCCGGACGTACCGCGGCCGCGGACGAGTACTCAGCCCGGCATATCGAGGGTTTCCGGTTCAGGGGACCCCGAGCCCCCCACCTAGCACAGCCCAGCGGAGACGCAGGGATTTGAACCCTGGGACCCTTGCGGATCACACGATTTCCAGTCGTGCCGTTTCGGCCGCTCACGCACGTCTCCGGCAGAGATAGTAAGTGGCGCTTGCTATCTAGCTCTTCAGAGCAACGAGTGCGGCGCTGCCGCACACCGGTAGGCGCCGAAGGCACCCCCCGGTCCCCGAGCAGCACCGCCGAAGGCGGCGCGGCGCAGGGGCCGCGGTGGGGGTGGGATTTGAACCCACGGAGGGCTTGCACCCTCACTCGCTTTCGAGGCGAGCCCGTTCGGCCACTTCGGTACCCCACCACGTCGCACCTTAATGCGACCGTCTCTTGGTTTCGAAGAAGGAACGGAGCAGCTCGGCGGACTCCTCGGCCAGAACTCCAGAGTTCAGGTCGAGCGAATGGTTGAGGCGAGGGTCCTGCACGACGTTATAGAGCGAGTAAGCCGCGCCCGCCCGGGGATCCTGTGCTCCATAGACAAGCCGGGCGACCCGTGCCAGCACGAGGGCGCCGGCGCACATGGGGCACGGCTCCAATGTCACGTACATGGTCGTGTCCTCGAGACGTCTGCTACCCAGCGCTTCCGCCCCCGCTCGCAGAGCCAGGATCTCGGCGTGAGCGGTGGGATCGCCGCGCAACTCCCGTTCGTTGCCTGCAGATGCCAGCACCCGGCCCTCACGCACGAGCACCGCACCGATCGGAACGTCATCATGGGTCTGGGCCTTGGCGGCTTCGTCCAGAGCGAGCCGCATGAAGGCCTCGTCGTCCCGATAGGGCGAGCTCACGTCAAGCGGAGCCGGAGCGTCGCGCTTTGATCCGCTCCACAACATGCTGGTACCGCTCTCTCCCCCAGATAAGCAGATCCTGGGCCCAGTCGTACTCACGCGCCAGGACGGCCAACCCCGCCAGTACCAAGGGGATGGACCAAGGACCGGGGATGAAGCCGATCAGAACCGCTAGAACGATCAGAGCGAGACCGACCACGGTGATGATGACTCTCTTGGTATGCGTGGTCCAGTTCTTCACCTCTTTGTCGACGACGATCCCTTCGGCAGCCTCGTAATCGCTCGGATGTGAAGACGCATGCAGCGGCCTCTTGGGCTCAGGCGCCTGCTGCGCGAATCGATCGAGGAACCGATTGACCTTGTCGACCATCCCGTCGGTACCGACGATCAACTGCACGAACTGAGAGGTGCCGTCCGTCTCGATGCCGAGTACCGGCCCCTTGTCCGAGGACCGATCGACACCCCAGGAGCGGACCTCACTCATCGGGAAAGGGATCGGATTCGAACCCATCCCCGACCAATAAACGATGCATGCCTTATCGGTCAGGTACATGAACCCCGATCCACGATGCTCGGGGTGGCGGATGCGAACCCATTCCTCGATGACCTCACCATCGGCCAAGGCGGTTTTCGCGTGGGAAAGGATCTGTCTCTCGCGAGCCGCGGCGATCCTCTGAAGAACCATGGATACATCTTCCCAGCCGACGACAGCTTGGTTTGCCTCGTTCGTACGCCCGGAGGGATTCGAACCCCCGACCTTCCGGTCCGTAGCCGGACGCTCTAATCCACTGAGCTACGGGCGCCTAAGACCCCAGCCTACCGGAGGGTGGTCCCGTCCCCGCCTGCACCAGGTGGGCGTTCGCATGTGTTTGAGTTAGAGGCGGCGTTGCCGGGGGGGTAAACGCCATCCCATTCCTTGATGGAAGGAGTTCCATGAAACGCAGACTGATTGCTGTAGTTCTCGTCGGAGCGTTCGCTCTCGGCGCTTGTGGTGGCGGAGGCGACACCGAAACGCCGGACGCCGGCGACGCGGCCGCGACTCCAGAGGAGATCCCGAGCGGCGATGTCTCGTACTTCGGTACCGAGTTCGCATTCGAAGGTCCTGCCACGATCGGTGCGGGGGAAACCACGTTCACGCTCGACAACACCGGTGAGCAGCCCCACATGCTCCTCATGGTCGAGCTGCTCGAGGGCAAAACGCTCGACGACGTGAACACCTACATAGAGGAGCACGGGACCGAGGGACGCCCGCCCAAGTGGGCGAAGCAGGTGAAGCTTCAGATCTTCGCCAAGCCCGGCAAGACCGGCACCGACAAGCCGGTCAACCTGACGGCGGGCAACTACGCGATGCTCTGTTTCATCCCCGACAAGGAGACGAAGAAGACCCACGCCGAACTAGGGATGGCTAGCGAACTGACGGTCGAATAACAACCCATAAGTGCTACCGCTCCAAGCGCCCACCGCCCCCGAAGGGGGCGGCGAGGCGCGGGAGCGGAGGCGCAGGGATTTGAACCCTGGAAGGGGGTTAACCCCCCTTAACGCATTAGCAGTGCGCTCCCTTCGGCCGCTCGGGCACGCCTCCGTCGAGCATGATATCTAGGGCTCATGTTCCGCCGAGCTTCCGCCGCCGCAGTCGCGATGGCGCTGATGATTCTGGCGATCCCCTCCTCGCAGGCCGTTCCGGAAAAGACCAAGGTCGAGGCCTACAAGGGCGGTTTGAGCTTCCCCGTTGATCTGGCCTGGGTTCCGGGTTCAAGGAAGATCTTCTTCACCGAGAAAAGCACCGGCAAGATCCGAGTTCTCAACGGAAAGAAACTCGAGGGCCGGGCCTGTGTCGACTTGGAGGTCGACGGCGACGCAGAGCAAGGGGCCTTAGGGATCGCACTCCATCCGCAGTTCAAGAGGAATCACTTCTTGTACGTCTATTACACGAACGCATCTCCGCACGAGCACCGAGTCACGCGTTTCACCGTCCGCAACGATCGGTGCCGGTCCCCCAACCACATCGTCACCGGCTTGCAGACCGGAGGTGGCTACCACAACGGCGGTCAACTCGAGTTCGTGAAGGGCAAGCTGTTCGTGTCGGTGGGCGAAGCACACGATCCGGCCGAAGCCCAGGACCGCTCGAGCCGATTGGGAAAGATCCTTCGCCTCAATCCGGATGGAACCGTGCCCGCGGGCAACCCATTCGGCGCCAACAACCCGGTTTGGTCTTACGGTCATCGCAATCCCTTCGGCCTCGCCCACAAACCGGGAACTGCTCGCATCTATTCGAGCGAGAACGGGCCGAGTTGCGACGACGAGGTCAACAAGATCACCAAGGGCCGCAATTACGGATGGGGGCCGGACTACAGCTGCGGCACGCGCGGGGTCGGAAGGAACCCCAAGGGACCGATCGTCCGCTACCGCAGCATCATCGTCCCGACCGATCTGTGGTGGTACCGCGGCAGGATGAAATCTCTCTCAGGGTCCCTCTACATGGGTGATTTCGGTGACGGTCGGTTACATCGCTTCGTTATGAACAAGCGGGGGACGAAAGTCATGGCCGACCGGATCATCCACAACGCAGATGGAGGAATCGTCGACGTTACGAAGGGGCCGGGGGGTTGGCTGTACTTCGCGACGTCCAGCGCTATCTACCGGATAGTTCCTCGCTAGAGGTACTGCCCATGCGCGGGCGAGTCGGCCTCGCCCGATGGCAAGGGCGGCCGGTTGACCTGCTGTAACCGGGCCTGGCTCTCTGCATGTTGCGCAAAGAGCATCGCTTGTATCCCGTGGAAAAGACCTTCCAACCATCCCATCAGCTGCGCGTGGGCTATCCGCAGTTCGGCTTCACTCGGCGACTCCGCATCGAAAGGCAGACTGAGCCGCGCCAGCTCGTCCTTGAGCTCGGGCGATAGAACTTCGCCGAGCTCTCTGACCGAGGTTTCGTAGATGTCCGCCATACGCGCCCGACTTGGTTCATCGAGCGGAGCGTGCCTCACCTCGTCAAGGAGCTGCTTGACCATGGTCGCGATCCGCATGACCTTCGCAGGCTGATGAACGGAATCCGGACCGATCTGCGTGTCGTCGGTCTCCGCGGGACCTTCGGGGACTTCGGGCGGCACCGATTGCGATGTTGGGTCCTGAGTCATCCGGCACTCTAATCCGGTGCGACGCCCAATCGGGGCGACAAGGGAAATGTGACCCAGAA
Source organism: Actinomycetota bacterium (assembly GCA_035629935.1). GTDB lineage: Bacteria > Actinomycetota > CADDZG01 > CADDZG01 > WHSQ01 > DASQLQ01. The sequence continues at coordinate 204 of DASQLQ010000079.1, read as the reverse complement.
CGTGCACCCTTGACCGGGTCGGCTTGCGAGACCCACGGCCCCCCCATGCGCCTCCGCTACCCGTTTGACGATCGACAGACCCAAACCGAGCCCGATCCGAGGAAGGTCGTCCTTACTATCCCCGCGGTGGAAACGAAGGAAGAGATTGCTCTGATCTTCCAGGGGGATGCCCGGTCCTTTATCTCGGATATCGAAACGAACCGA
>DASQLQ010000078.1:0-17616 GCA_035629935.1 Actinomycetota bacterium | reverse complement strand
GGAGGGAGCGCCGGCTCTAGGCCGCGCTAAGGGTTCCTTCCGACATCACGGCATCTCCTCCTCAGGTAGATGAACGAACTAATTATGCCTCTAGTCGGGAAGGGGGGACTTGAACCCCCGACCTCTGCGTCCCGAACGCAGGTCATAAATGCCGAGAAGTGCAGGTCAGGCTAGGGATTCGTGTTCAGGCTGCCACCGGGATGCCACAGAAATGCCACTTCTCCGGCAGAATCACCCACATGGCAACGCTCTCTAGGGACTGGAAAATCCGACTGGCCATCATCCTCGTGGGCGCTCTTGTCTACGCCGGTTTTGTCCTTTGGCGGGATCAGGAGTGCCGCTCTTGGCAAGAGGACTATCTGGACTACGCATTTGCGCTTCAAAACGCCTCTACTGGGAACCTCCGACCCGGCGAAGAGGCACCAACGCCAGCGGATGAAAGAGCCTTGGACCAATCCTTTCCCGAAGGCTGCGAGGTTCCGTCAGGGCGATTTGTACCGCACCTCGGGTGGACGCCAGGCGAGTGAGTCAAATATCAGTGACCGATGGCGGCGCTAGCAGAGAGGTAGGTCTCGTCCAAGCGCTGTGCCAGTTCTTCGTCAAGGTTCGGCAAAAGGTGCCCGTAGCGGTCCAGCGTCGTCGTCACTGAAGAGTGGCCGAGTCGAGCCTGTATCTCTTTGACGTGTGCACCGTTGGCGATGAGCAACGAGGCGCAGGTGTGGCGAAGATCGTGGAACCGCAAGGGCTCCAACCCAGCCCGGTGAACGGCCGGCAACCATGTTCGCTTGCGGAACGCCCCCCGGTGGAGCAGGCCGCCGCTGAGTGTCGTGAACACGAATTCGCTTGGCGGGGCTGTCTCGAGGTGTCGAGCGAGAACGTCCACAAGGAACCTTGGAAGCACGAGCGTGCGTCTACCTGCCTTCGTCTTGGTTTCGTCGACGTACCGAACCTTCCCCTGCACTTCCTCCAGCGTCCCTGCAATCACTACGTTGCGACGAAGCAGGTTCAGGCGGTCTCGGCGCAATCCTGCGAGCTCGCCCCACCTGCAGCCGAGGTACACGGCCGAATAGATCAACGGGGCGTAGTGAAGATTCGTCGATTGCGCTAGTCGCTCAACCTCCTCAGCCGAAAGGAAACGCTGCTCGTCATGCTCGACCCTCGGTAGCGAGATGCCCCGACACGGCGTATCGGCTATCAGACGAGACGTAGCGGCCGCTGTGAGGGCGCTGTTAAGGATGCGGTAGCACTCACGCACCGTTCTAGGCGCCAGCCCCTTACCGGCGAGTTCCACGACCCAGCGTTGGACGTCAGTCGGCTGGATGCGACCGATCGCCTGTCGTTCGAATGCGGGTAGCACATGCAGTCGCAGGTACGTCTCGTCCCGGTTCCGAGACGAGGCTCGCAGATGCAACCGCGCTCCCATCCACTGCTCTGCCCATTCGCCGAACAACGTCGCCGAATGTCTTGGGTCGATCCATTGGCCTCGGCCCTTATCTGTCTCAACCTCAGCGAGGAAGCGCAGTGCGTCTGCCTTGCGCCGAAAACTCTTTCCTCGCTGCTTGCCAGAGGGGTCTCGATAGCGAGCTTGATAAGAACCGTTGGACAGCCGACGAACTGCACCCACAGAGACCTCCCTAGTCAGTTGGCTCGATGCGATTGCTATTGATGAAGTCGTTCAGATCGTGCTCGTTGATGCGCACGTAGCGGCCGAGCTTCACATATGGGAGTCGTTTAACGAAAATCCAGGTGCGAACCGTTCGCTCCTTCACGCCACAACGCTCTTGCACCTCAGCGATCGTGAGCAACCGCCCTGTTCGACGTGAGGCCTGTCGACTCCCTTCAACTACCGGGTCCCAGGCTTTCTGTGGGTTAGGTCGCTGTCGTTTCCGATTCTTTGACACAGTGCCACCTCCGTCACTCACAACCGAGCCGGGGCGATTGGTGTCTTGGAAAGAAAAACGCCCCGGCATCCGACAGCCGAGGCACTTCGGGTCGCACTTCCGCTGCGTCCAGGCTCGCAGTCGGCGGGGTCAGTCTCCCCTTCGTTGCAGTCGCCACGACGGGCTGCCTGATCGTTCGTCCGTCGTTACCTCCGCTCACCCTCGACGAGTGAACAGCCTTGCTGCGAATACTAGCGACACTCTGCGACAACTACCGACCAGTTTCGACAGCCGCCTACGTAGCAGCGAGAAGATATGAGGTACAGGACAAGTACCTGCGCGGCTTCGGCGCAAGGGGGCCAGTGGCAGTGCAAACCCGGCAGTTGCAGGGCGGCACCTACGGTTGCCGCCCTGCGGGCCTGATGCTGGTTGCGACGGTGACCGGCCCGTCAAGGGTCTCCGCTTGCGCTCCGATCGCTCCGCGACGGCTACGCCGCCCTTGACCGGCCTCAGCTTCCCTGGTGAAGCACTGCGCCCTCAGCTGATGCTTCCAACCATCCGCCGCCCGCACTCAGATATTCGGCAAGGTCATTGCCCGAGAGTGACTTACCCAGCCGGAGCGACACGAGGTGATAGAGATCCCACCCACGAAGAATTAAGACGTTCTGTCTCACGCCTACGGCTATGACGTCAGTAGTCACTGGAAGCTGCTTTCTCGATAGCTCTGCTGCCCCCCTGAATGTGTTCACGACAAGTAGTCCTGGAAAGTTCACGTCCAGTTGGCGCTCTGAGCGAGCGTTATCTACCTGGTTCACGTCGGGACGACGAATATTCGAGCCGATGCCTTTCGCTTCGCAGAGAACCACTTCCTGGTCTCCGTCGAGAATCCAAAAATCCTCCATGTGCAGATCTTCACGGTCCTCCGCCCGGTGCGACGTGCCCTCAAATACGGTGTTGAGCGCGTGAATGACGTGCGCTTCGAAGGAGCCGCCGGTCAGCGACCCGGCGAGATGCCTAAACTCCGAGAAGTATCGGGCTTTGGCTCGTAATTCCTCCAGAGTTGCCGTGCGTTCCGAAATCTCATCCAGCAGAATCTGCTCACCAGCGACCCGGAGCTCGCTGAGATACGCAGGCGGTTCGTCCCCCCCTTCCCAATGAAGAAGAACCGACGAACACAGCCTCCGAAACATGTCCTCGTAAGCGCCTCCCAGGGAATAGGGCACGACGTAGGCGCCACCTCGCCCTCGCCGCATAAGAAAGGCAGCTGGAAGTACTTCAGTGTCTCTCTGAACTGTCCCGAGTCGCTCCAGTCCCTCCTCCACCTGAAAAGTGAAACCCATGGTGCTATGGCCAAAAACCGACAGGTACTCATCGAAGATTTCGTTGCGATTTTCGACAGGGCGGACGGAGCCGTGCGAGTCTCCGTGCATCTCTCCAAGAAGCGTGCGGAGGAAACGGCCTTCTATTTCTCCGACCTGCTCTCGGTAGGCGAACACGACTACCGTGCCTCGTTCCATAGCGAGGCGCAGGGCGCCCCCGAGCTGCTGGGCGATTGGCGTCGTCCCGATACCAGCGGCGATAAGAACAACGTCGTCGTGGCCAAACTGATCGGGTCCCGCCACGTTTTCCGGCTCCAAGCGAATGAACTCAAAGTCCTGCGTCGCGGCTGGGGGGGTGAAGTCATTGGAGACGAAGCAAATCAACCGGCCCACTCTGGCCTCCTCGTTCTCAACTGACCTTGCCACGGGAATGCCACACGGTTCCACGAAACTGCCACGTAATCAGCGAAAGCAAGCGACACTCCCCGATATTCACCGATACGTGTAAACCGCCTCTGACCTGCAGCTTTTACTGATGATGCCTGGTCGGGAAGGGGGGACTTGAACCCCCGACCTCTGCGTCCCGAACGCAGCGCGCTACCAAACTGCGCCACTTCCCGAAGGGGCCATGCTACAAGGGCTGGGGCTCGCCCAGAAGTGGCTTAGCGGCGCCCTCGGCCTCGTTTCTTCGGGGGCTCCTCGGTCCGGAAGCTCCATGCATAGCGGATGCTGGGGTTACCCAGCCTGTCCCGCAGGCCCGGCGATACAACGACCGTGTAGAGCCTGCCCTTCTTGAGGGGCTGTCTCGGGTTGAACTTCAACAGGCGCGGGAACTTCCTCACTACGAAACCGGCAACGGAGTGGCCGTCCACGTAAACGCGGATCGACTGCTGGTTGACGCTGTCGTCGGCCACACCCTCATCGAATCGAACCGAAAGGGATTTGCCGGGTCCCACGCCGATCGCACTACGCGGGGGGTCGATGAAGACGACCTCGGGGCCGCGAGCGTCGGCGACATCCGTTTCACCTCGCGATTCGATCCCCTGGCCGCCATCGGCACCGACGGCCGCCACGGCGTACTTGTAGCTCCGCTCGTGGAGCGTTTGCGTGTCTTCGAAGCTTGTGATGTCGGCCGAGAATCTCTCCAAGACGGCGAAGTCATGCTCACCGAACGCCCGGTACAGGACGTAACCGGCAGCTCCTTCGATCGGCTTCCAGGACACGTTCATGACTCCACCCACATCGGCTGCGACCTGGGGTCTTTCCGGCTGAGCTGGTCCCGATACGACGAACCGTCCCCAGACCCATCGGTGATCCGAATACTTGAACGTTCCTGGGTTGCGTTCTCCGGGCACGATTCCGCCCCAGCCCGGGTGATCGGTGTGAGCTTCTGCGATCCCGGCGTCGGCGGAGAAGATGTAGTCGATCCTCGATCGCAGGTGGTGAACGTTGCCCGTGCAATCCGCGATCTTCTTGGTCTTCTGTTCGTGGGTCCATTCGAAGTCCATCAGGATCCCGTTATTGCGGTTGTGCAGCCTGATCGCGTCGAAGTAACGGCGCCCCGTGCTGTCTGCTGAAGTCAGCGTCGAGTACCAGGGCAGGGGCCCTGACCGCTCGTCCGGGTCGCATTCGTACGTTTCCATAGCGGGCCTCCGGTTGAAATCACCGGCGATGAAAGTGGGGGTCTGCTCGGCCTCGAGCATCACTCGTAACTGCTCCACATTCCGACTTAGACAATCGGGTGCACCGACGCCCTGTTTCGGGAAGTGGATTCCGAGGACGCCAAAGGTCGCGCCGCTGGGCTGCTCGATGAACCGGCCGAACGGATAGTTGCGCGTTGGGTATCGGTCGTCTGCAGGAGACGAGCACGCGTCCTGCAGGGAGAGAACTTCGCCGAGCGGGGACACGGTGTTCGGATTCACCAGCAACGCAGCCGCGGCATCGTGAGGTCCGACGATCCTGTATTTCACACCGAACCGCTGCCGGATGATGTGCTCGAAGATCTCGAGGTTCGAGGGCCTTATCTCCGTGAGCACGAGGATGTCCGGCGCGTGGACCGCTCCCTGGTACCCGCCGTCGAAAGAGTGAGGACGGCGACGCAAAGCGCGTGACAGCTGGAACATCGCACGGAAGCGGCGTATCCCGAGGATCGGATACTGCTGCATGTTGATCGAAACGATCGAGATCTGCCCCGGCGGGGACTGTTTGATATCGGGCGTGGGCTGACCCACGGCCGTCGGAACGGTCGTGATGGAGAGCAGCAGGGCGAGCGCGATGCCCAGGCGGAGTGCGCGCATAGAAGGGCCGATGCTAGGCGACCCTGTCGCCTATCTGGACGCGCTGCCCACCAGTTCGAGCAATGTTGCCTCGGGAGGACAGCAGAAGCGGATCGGGGAGTAATGGCTCGTGCCGAGACCAGGGCTCACGTGGAGCCAACCCGCCCCCACCCGATTGAGTCCGTAGGCGAGCCCTGCGGGAAGATCGCTGTTCGTCACGATGGACCCGATCGGGGGGATGCGTACCTGTCCGCCGTGCGTATGGCCGGCGAACGCAACGTCGAATCCGTTCAGGATGCATTCCGAAACGACGTCGGGGGCATGCATCAGCCCGAGCGCCAGCACATCTCCGGGGGCGCGATGGATATGCGCGGTCTCGTGCCAGTTCATGTAGGGGTCTGCGACCCCTGCTATCCGGATTCGGCCCAGTGAGGTGTCGAGGTGATGGGTCTGGTTCATCGCGGAGATCCAACCCTTGTCCCGCAGTCCGCTTTCTAGAGCGGTGGTGTCTGCGGGAGTCGAGACGGGGATCTTCCGATCGCCGGTCAGGTACTTCAGGAAGTGCGGGTTCTCGGACTGGAAGTAGTCATGCGACCCGAGAACGTAGTACCGCCCCACCTGTGCTTCGAGTCGCGAAAGTGACGCGACTACCGGTTCGATCCCCCTGTTGTTCTCGATCAGGTCCCCCGTTACGACCACGAGATCGGGGGTCGTGCCGACCAACTCGGGGAGGCGCTCAAGGAACGGTACGAGAGGAGAATCGGGCCCCGTCAGGTGGGTGTCGGAAACGTGCAGGATCGTCAAACGATCGATGGGAGCTTGCACGCGAACGACCCGCCGCGCGAGCCGATAGCTGCGGGCTTCTACCAGCGAATAGGCGGCCGCTATCGCCCCGAGGGCGGTCAACCGGCGGAGAAGAGCCATCTGCGGTCGAGGATACTTACCTCTTGGGACAAGGAAGTGATGCATGAGACTCTCACTGCGCTGGAAGATCTCCGGCGGGTTCGCGTTGTTGCTGGTTCTCATCGCCCTGCTGGGATGGGTGACCCTCTCATTGTTCCTTTCGCTCAGGGACGTTCAGAGGAAAGTCTTCGACAATGCGATCCCGGGCCTGATCGCCGTGGACGAGATCGTGCGTTCCTACACGGCTCAATCCGGAGCGGTGCGTGGTTACCTCATCGGGAGTCAGCCTTCCTTGCTCGACCAGTACCGACAAGAGGTGGCGATCGCGAACGTTTGGGAGGACCGGGCCGGGAACCTGTTCCGTTCCTCGGAGGAGCGAGGGTTACTGAACGATCTAACGGGAGCCGGCGAGAACTTCCAGGAGCTCGTTGACGACAAGGTGATCCCACTGGCCTCGCGAGGCGACCGCACGCAGGCGTTCCGGGTTCTGGGCCAGGAAGGCACCCCACTGATCAGCGAGATCGAAACACTCGGAGGATTGCTTCGGGCGCAACAAGATGGCCTGCGCATCGAGAGCGAGAAGGACGTGCAGTCGGCCGCGAACAATGCACTGCTCATCCTGGGAGCAGTTATCGCCGGTGCCTTAGCCCTCGGCGGCCTGCTTGCGTTCACGCTTCCGCGCCGGTTGGTCGTCAATCTTCATCGCCTCGTCGACGCTGCTCGTGGGATCGAACGTGGTGACTTCAATCAACGGGTCGAGATCACAGCGCGGGATGAGATCGGGGAGCTCGCGACGCGATTCAATGAGATGCAGGTGGGATTGAAACGGTTACAGCAACTTGCGTTGCAGGATCGCGAGCTCGAGATCGCTGCCTCGATCCAGAAGAACCTGCTGCGACGATCGGTGCCCGACACCCCCGGCGCTCGGGTTGTTCCACTTCAGAGGCAGGCCAACCTCGTGGGCGGGGACTGGTACGACATCGACGTAGTCGGAAAGGCGCTGACCATCGTCGTAGGGGATGCCTCCGGTAAGGGGATCGCCGCTGCGCTGATGGCGACCGTGGCTTTGTCCGCACTGAGGGCGGAGCGGGGCAGGGGAGCAGAGCCGAAACGTGTTCTCGAGGCCGCGAATCGCGCCCTCAGGGATGCGAGCGACCCGGAATCGTTCACTACCGTCGTTTATGCGTCGGTCGACCTCCAGTCGGGGAATGCCCGCTGGATCAACATGGGTCATCACTCCCCCTTCATCCTGCGGGCCCCCGGGGCCCCGGATAGCGTCTCGCAGGGCTATTACCTCGAGGGGCCGCGGAATCGGGCTCTGGGCTGGTTCGAGGACCCGGGGCTGGTGGAAACGGTCGTACAGCTGGCTCCCGGGGACCGTTTGCTGATCTTCACCGACGGGTTCCTAGAGGCGAAATCCCCTGGTGCAGAGGTTTTTGGCGAGCATCGGCTGGCCGAGGCGTTGATCAAGCTCTCGCCACTGGATTCCGAGGCTCTGGAGCACGAGCTGGTGGCGGAAGTCGAGCGCTTCGCAGCCGGTAAGCTCGATGACGATCTAACGATGCTCATCGTTGAGTTCATCGGCGCCCCTGCGGCCGGGGAAGAGCCTGATCGACTGGGAGAGGAATCGTGGCGCAGCAAAAGATAGACATCGACATCAGCGACGAGGGCGAATATCGGGTCCTCAAGCCGGGGGGCGACCTGGACGTTTACACGGTCGGCTCTCTGCGGGACGCGATCGGCGACATCATCGAGCAGGAGAGCCCCCGGATCGTCGTGGACCTCGATTCGGTCCCATTCATGGATTCCTCCGGGCTGGGTGCCCTGATGGGTGGCGTACGGCGTCTCCGTGAAGCCGGTGGTGATCTGGCCATCGCCTGCACTCGCGAGCAGCATCTCAAGCTGTTCACGATCACGGGCTTCGGCGAGGGTGTTTCGATCGCCCCGACCGTCGAGGAAGCGGCCAAAGGCTTCAAGGCCTAGCGGCCAGGGGCTTCAAGGCCTAGCGGCCAGGGCTTCAAGGCCTAACGGCCTGGGACCGCTCGGCCGGCCTTATGGGCCGGGATCGTCTTCCTTCTCTTTGGCTCTGGCCCGCTTGATGGTTGCAACCACCAACATCACGAACACGGCGACGATCGCCGATGTGACGGATATCAAGACGAGTTGCGCTGACGTCATGCGAGACTCCTAATCCGGATGGACATCTTCCGATTCTCTCAATCCCCGTCCGATCTGGCCGCTTTCGAAGACACGTTTCGCTTCGCGGCCTTCACCTGTGTTCGCTTTGCAGCCTTCTCGGCTCACGCCATCATCTTCGGGTTCATCCCATTGTCTCTCTTGGTTCTTCGTCCCGTGTTCTCCACCCTGCGGGGGGAGAGATGGGCCCGGGCTCGCTCCCGGGTCGCCGCCCGCTGCGAGGGGATGATCCAGTCGGCCCTCATCGCTTCGGCGGTGGTGACGCTTGTGGCGGTCGTGCTGCAGGCGGTGCTGATCGCCGAATCGGGTGATGGCTCGCTCACCAGCGATTCGTTCATGGGCACGCTCGAAACGACGTTCGGCCAGTGGTACTTCATCCGATTCCCTCTACTGGGTGCGCTCGCGGTGATCCTCTCGGGGCGGGTAGGGATGTCGATCCTGGCGGGGGCCGGAGACGAGAGGCCGACACCCACTAAGTTGTGGTGGGGGGCGTGGGCCACTCTTGCCGGCTTGTTGCTGCTGACCAGCACGTTCTCGGGTCACGCGGCGGTTGCTTCTCCTCGTTTCGTCTCGTTGGTGAACGACGCTTTGCATCTGATGTCAGGAGCGGTGTGGTTCACCGGCATCGTCGTTCTCGCTCTGGTTCTTCCGGACGCATGGCGACAGTCGGGCTCCGATACGGATCGGCTTCAGGTGCTGGCGCCGGCGGTGCTGCGCTTCTCCACGTTGGCCGCAGTGACGATCACCATTCTCGCGATCACCGGCACACTCAACTCTTTCCTCCACGTCGGTGCGTTCAACGATCTGATCGACTCCGGCTATGGCCGGACCTTGGCGATAAAGATCGTGCTGTTCCTAGTGGTGCTGGCCCTCGGGGGGGTGAATCACTTCATCATCAAAGATCGACTAGATCGCGCGTTGAAGTCTGAGGAGGGCGGGGAATCGGCTCGCGTGTTCCGCAAGACCATCGCGGCCGAGCTCGTTCTTGCGCTCGTTGTGATGGGTGTGACCGGGATCCTCGTCGGGTTGGGCAGGACCAAAGAAACCCCCGTGCCCGCGGACACGGGAAGCGTTACGTCCGGCTCGAAGTCCTGAGAACCCATCCCCCCAGCAGGCCGAAAGCAGCGGCCAGGCCGAGCGACATCAGCACTGCCTCGGAGTCCGGCCCCAAGCCCGGGTACGGACTGCCACCGGTTGCGAGCTGCGTGAGCCTCTCCTGGTTCTCTTTCTTTCGCTCGGCATCAGCGACCGCATCGTTGCGATGGTCTTGATGCTCAGTGTTCCCGCCGGCGGCGTGGTCGGAATGATCGTCACTCGCCATAGCGCCGTGATCGTCGTGGGCTCCTCCTGAGTGATCGGCCGTGTGTCCATCCCCGGATCCTGCGTTGTGGCCAGAACCTCCCGAGTGGCCGGAATGGTCCGACCCACCCGAGTGATCGTCAGAACCTGAGTGATCCGTTCCCGTACCACCGTGCTGGTCGTGCCCGGCACCCCCATCGCAGCCGGTGCCCGCGTGCACCTTGAAACTGAAGGTTCCCTCGGTGGTGCCGGTGATGCCACCGATCCCGACGGCTGCGTAGGTCACCATGTAGTGGCCGGATGGCTTGTCCTCGATGCCCACACTCAGTTCCGTGATCGAGACCGTTACCTTGCCGTCGTCGAGACGGTTCCCGCAGTGGTCTTTGACGATCAACTTCGAGGATCCATCGAGCGGCTCGGAGAACGTCACGGTGACCGTATCGGGCGCCTTGTGCATCCCCGCCCCATCGGCCGGTTCGCTACCCGTGTACTGCGGCGCAACCTGAGCAAGCGCGACCGAGGCCGGGATCGACGCCAAAGCCAGGACCATGAGACTCACCACAAGGGGTCTGCGCATGCCCCAAGATTGCCATGGGTCGGGGTATATGGGGAAATTTTCCGTAGTCTGGGTCGAAAGGACTAGGCGTTCAACTAGTTAGCTCTACTGGGGGCATGGTCCTCCGGGACCTCTCATAAGGGTCCTCGTGGGCTATCGGAATCCGCGCCCCGTTTCTCTATGTTCAGTGCATGGCGGTTTCTCTTGAAGAACTCGAATGGCGGGCGGACGCACTCTGTTCATCCTTCGACCCTGATCTGTGGTTTTCCCCTGGTGCCCTAGAGCACAAGGAAGCTAAGCGGATCTGCCGATCCTGTCCGGTTCGGCGTGATTGTCTTGCTTACGCGTTGGAGACCCCTGTGGATCACGGGGTGTGGGGCGGACTGACCGAGCGGGAAAGGCGGAGCTATCGCAGGCGTCAGAGCGCCACTCTGCTTCCTCAGCCCGCTTCGGTGTCGGTCTGAGGCTTAGAACCTCCTAAGTCCTCAGCGTCAGCTCCAGGATCACGCACTCGTCTTTCCATCGTCGAGCGGTGTCTTCCGGCGTACCCGGGATGTTGAGCCGTTTCTCGGCGACCTTGTCGGCTACCTCGTCCCATTCGGGGTCGGCTCCGCGGATCACTCGCACGCTGGCAGGGATCTCGGCGACAGACGCGTTCTTCCCCTTCCACCGCAGGATGATCTCGCACTCACGTATCTGCTCGGCCTCCGGGATCGTTTGCTGCCGTTCGCCGGAGAGGACGAAGATCCGGGTTGCCTTCTGGTCGTAAACGAACCAGACGGGCATCGTTTTCTCGCCCTTATCGGTTCGCCATTTGAGCCAGAAGATCGTCGACTTCTTGAGCGATTCTTGGATCGCCGTAGATGTGGATGCTCCGGCGAGGGTTCTGTGAGGTTCGCCCCACGGGAGATCGTCGGCGACCTGGTAGAGGACATCCCCCCACGCGCTATCCGTGGCAGTGAGCACGTACCAGGAAGACAGAGAGAAGAACATGTCCATCGCTTCCGCGGGGGTCGCGTAATCACCGTGGTACGCGAGTTGGATCTCGCCATCGGGGCGCTCGGCGAATATGAAAACCCAGTTCCGATGGTTCGGAGACAGGTATGCCTCGGCCCAGTGCACGGTCGGTTTAGCTACCTCGAGGTGCAGGCCGATCGATGTGTCGGGGATGTATGCCTCGAATGGAGTCCAGTAGACTTGGACGTTCCGCTTGACGTGCTGTTCTCGCTCGATCCGTAGAGAGGCGTTCGCCGTGCGGATGTCTCCTTCTTTGATCGCGTGGCGTGCGAGCGCACGTGCAACGCCATCCAGAACGCCCGGCAGCCAGTCTGTTGCGGAAGCCTCGCTGATAGCCATTAGCTGAAGGGTGATTTCTCGAAAGCGTGCCGGCCCATGATGATGGCGGCGGGAAGGAAACCGGCGGCGAACAGCACGAGCTCAGCGTAAGCGAAGGTCTTCTGCTTGACCGCCAGATTCGGCCAGAAATCGAACAGGATGATCCGCAGGCCGTTCAGCGCGTGGAAGAGCACGGCGCCGATCAACATGATCTCGAAGGGCATGAACCACCACTGCTTGTAGAGCGAGATCGTTTCGTCATACAGCTGGGGGCCGAAACCGACGGCGAACGTGTCGACGATGTGGCCGAACAGGAAGGCGACGACACCGACCCCGGTGATCCGATGGGCAGCCCACGACCATTGCCCGATTCCGCCTCTGTATCCGCGGCCCTTCTGTCCACTTCGGAGGCGCAGTAGATCGACGAACATGTAGAGCGCGAAGAGGCCGGCCGAGACGGTCAGGACGAATACGAGGCCTTCGATCGCTTTGGCAGCCAGCATCGGTTGCATCCTAGCGTCAGGCGAACAACTGATCCCCGATCGCCACGAGACCTTCGAAGTCCACGGCTTCTTGTTCGAGGTAGGGCACACGCACCCACTTGTGGCGAGGGACTTTGCGCGCTAGTTCCGCGAGGTTCTGTTCCTCGAGCCGAACCACCCGCATAAAGGCTTCCTCGTTGTCGATGAGTTTGGCCAGCAGCCGGGCCTCTTCGCCCTGCTCTTCGAGTTTTGCCAACTGTCTTGGCTTGACCCCGATCCCGTCCCCGTATTTGGGATGGACCCGGTTGACGACCAAGGCCCCGAACGGGAGCCCGGACTCGTTCAAACGAGCGGCGAAGAAGGTGGCTTCCGAGACGGAGTCCTCCGAGGGTGAGGTCACCACGACGAAGGATGTGACGTTGGACTTCAGCAGAGCCGCCACGTCACGGGCCCGTTGTTTGAATCCGTCGTACATGCCTTCTAGGTTGGCGAAGAACTCGGCCGTGTCTTCGAGAACATCGGCTCCGACGATCCTCTTCACCAGTTTCAGGAACGTGGTCGCTGCGACGTTGGCCACGCGCATGATCCCGCCCCCGGCCTTCATATAGGGGATGAGGAACCATCTCAGCACCCGGCTCTCGAAGAAGTCGGTCATCCTTTTCGGCGCGTCTAGGAAGTCGAGGGCGTTTCTTGTGGGGGGAGTGTCGATGACGATCACGTCGTAACCGCCTTCGGAATGAAGCTCGTAGAGTTTCTCCATCGCCATGTATTCCTGCGTTCCGGAAAGCGTTCCCGAGATGTTGCGATAGAAGCGGTTGGCGATGATCCTCTCGGCTTGTTCGGGTGTAGGCGCGTAGCGCGTGACGACCTTGTCGAAAGTGGATTTCGTGTCCAGCATCATTGCGTAGAGCTCACCGGTCGGCTCCAAGCCGGCGGCAGAGAACTTCGTCTTCGGAACCTTCGTTGGCTCGCTTGATAGTTCCTTGAGACCGAGCGATGAGGCAAGACGGCGTGCCGGGTCGATCGTGAGCACCGCGGCTTTCTTGCCTTCTAGCGCGGCGCGCAACCCGATCGCCGCAGCGGTGGTGGTTTTTCCAACGCCGCCGGCCCCCGCGCAGACGATGATCTCCTGCTTCTGAACCAGTCGAGAGATAGCGCCGGCGGAACCGTTCACAGCTTCTGCACCTGCTCTTCGATCACGTCGGCGAGATTCTCGACGTCGGGCAAGGCGAGTCCGGCCGAGAATAGGAAGGGAAGCTCCACCACCGGCTGACCCACCCTCTTCTGCAGCTCACTCAGATGCTCGGTCTGGATCTTGCGGCGGGCTTCCAGGAAGCGTCCGTAGCCGAGCAGGGCTTCGACGTCGTCGTCATCCAGCCGGAGACCCACGGCCTGGGCTTGCTCGACGAGTGGGGCTGCGTCGCCACTTGCGATTATCGACTCGAGATTCTTCTCTTCTTGCTCGTTGAATAGCTCCGTGTAAACGGCATTAGCGAAGACGACGCCGGAGTTGATCCCGATCTCGCCTTCCAGGGCTGCCGCAGTCTCGAGCGTTTCGGTTACGGGCATTTCCTCCGCGAGAGTCACGAGATGCACGCGCGTGCGTTCGGGATCGCGCAGCATCTCGATCAACCAGTCGGACTGTTTCCGCACGGGCCCAACCCGAAGTGCGTCCGACAACCCCATGGGGGCGGACAGGAACGTGAGCATGTGTCCTGCCGCGGGGGCGTCGACGATGATCGTGTCGAACTCGTCTGCGCGTCCACTTCGGTCGCGTTCCAGATACCAGATCTTCCCCAACACCAGGATGTCCTTGAGCCCCGGCGCCGCGGTCGTTATGTAGTCGACGAAGTGAGTGCTCGTGAACGCTTTTGAGATCCGCTTCATGTGGTACTGGACGTCGAGATATTCGGCGAGTGCTTCTTCGGGAACGATGTTCATCCCCCAGACACCGGGCGCGATCTCACGCGGTTCGTAGGTGAGCTCGGCCCCCCCGAACAACCGAGGAAGCGTTCCCTTCCGGTCAACCTCGGCTATGCAGACCTTGTGTCCGGCTCGGGCGGCCACGACGGCGAGCGCGGCGGAGACGGTGGTTTTGCCAACACCACCCTTGCCGGAAACGATCAGGATCTTGGGCTTGAGGAGCTCGTCTATCTGCACCGCTTCGTTCTACCCCACGCGTTCGGTCTTGATCGCTGGGAGTGGGAGCATGGGAATCGTGAAACGTGCTCTGAGACTCGTGGTGTGGCTGACTCTGGTTGCCGCCGCCCTCGTGCCGGCCCATGCCGCCACGGCGCAAGAGCCCGCATCGGCGGTCGACGTCGTGGAGGTCGAAGGGATCATCGATCCCACGAACTTCGAATATCTGCGTTCGAGACTCCAGAGCGCTCAGGACACCGGAGCTCACGCCGTCGTCATCCGGTTGGACACCCCGGGCGGGTTGGACGTTTCGATGCGACAGATCATCCAGGAGATGTTCGCCTCCGAGGTTCCGGTGATCGTTTGGGTTGCGCCGCAGGGGGCCAGGGCCGCGTCGGCCGGAACGTTCATCACTTATGCCGCACACCTGGCGTACATGGCCGAGGCTACGGAGATAGGTGCGGCGTCACCGGTGAATCTCGGTTCGGATACCTCTTCGGTCCTCGAACGCAAAGTAACGAATGACGCCGCTGCATTCATCCGGGAGCTCGCACTCGAGCGCGGTCGCAACGCGGATTGGGCCGAGTCGGCCGTGCGGGACGCGGAAGCGATCGGAGCCCAGGAGGCGGCCGAGATCGGTGTCGTGGATGGGATCGCTTCCAGCCTGCGCGATCTTCTGGAGACCCTCGACGGGCAGACCGTCGAGCTCTCTTCGCGTTCGGTCACCCTGGAAACGTGGGATGAGACGGCCGCGAGCGGCACGGGGGCCCCAACCGTCACGATCCGCTTCCAGCAGATGAACATCCTCGAGCGGGTCTTGCATCTGATCACCGACCCGGATGTTGCTTTCTTCCTCTTGCTCCTCGGGATGTTCGGGATCATCTTCGAGCTCTACAACCCCGGTATCGGGTTGGCGGGGATCATCGGGGTCGTTGCGCTCTTGCTCGGCTTCTATTCGCTCACCGTCCTGCCGACGAACTGGGCAGGTGTCCTTCTCATAGTGCTGGCGGTCGGCTTCTTCTTGGTCGACCTCCATACGGCGGGGCTTGGGGTGTGGACGGTCGGGGGCATCGCCTCGCTCATCGCAGGCGGGCTGCTGCTGTTCGCGGGTGTGGCTTCGACCCTTCGGGTTGGCGTGTGGTCGTTGATCGCTGCTGTTGTAGTGACGCTCATCTTCTTTATCTCGGTGATGACTGCTGCGTTGCGGGTGCGGCTGCGGCAACCGATCACCGGTAACGAAGGCATCGTGGGCATGGTTGGTGAGGCCAAGACCGACATCGCCCCTGAGGGCACCGTTATGACCAAAGGGACACTTTGGCGGGCCCGGACGATGGAAACGGGGATCGCCGCGGGATCCAAAGTCAAGGTGATGGCCAGTGAAGGCCTGGTGCTGCTGGTCGAACCGTTCCACGAGACTCACGAGGGAGTCCAGTCGTAGTCTCGACACTGCCAGTGGTTCTACCAAGGAAGGGGTAGCCAATGCCGTTCGTGATCGGCGCCGTGATCGTTTTCGTGCTCATGTTCCTCTCGTCCGCCATTCGGATCGTCCAGGAGTACGAGCGAGGCGTGATCTTTCGCCTGGGTCGGGTCGTCGGCGCGAAGGGGCCGGGACTGTTCTTCATCGTGCCGATCATCGATCGGATGGTGAAAGTGAATCTCCAGACCGTCACACTCGACGTGCCGCCACAGGACGTGATCACGAAGGACAACGTGACCGTCCGGGTCAATGCCGTTGTGTTCTTCCAGGTCTTCGAGCCGGTGAAAGCCGTGGTCGAGGTACAGAACTACCTATTCGCTACGTCTCAGATCTCTCAGACCACCTTGCGTGCCGTGCTGTCCAAAGTCGAGTTGGACCAGATCCTCGGGGAGCGCGACCGCCTGAATCAGGATCTGCAGCGGATCATCGATGACCTCACGGATCCATGGGGTGTCAAGGTCGCACTCGTCGAGATCAAAGACGTAGACCTTCCGCAGGAGATGCAGCGGGCCATGGCCAAGCAGGCCGAGGCGGAACGTGAGAAGCGCGCCAAGGTCATCATCGCCGAGGGTGAGTTCCAAGCGTCCGAGAAGTTGGCTCAGGCCGCCGCCGTCATCGCCCGGCATCCGATCGCCTATCAGCTCCGTTATCTGCAGACGGTTAACGAGGTCGCAGGGGACAAGAACTCAACGCTTGTGATCCCGATCCCCATCGAGCTCCTACGTCCCTTCCAGGCAGCTTTTGGCCAGGACGCGTCAACGTTCTCGCCGGGTGACCTAGGAAGCGCAGGTGTCGCAAAGCCCGAATAGTTCGGCTACGTGACTCACATCGGAGAACCGGTGTCGACGCGCGACCGAATCGACCCACTCTTCGATCGGTCCGGCTTCGATCTCGACCGAGCGCTTGCAGCGAGTGCAAACGAGGTGATGGTGGTGACCGGAGGTGGTGCACTTCCGGTAGATGGCCTCGCCGCGGGAGGTGACTAGCGAGTCGATCGACCCGCCGGCGGCTAGAGCCTGGAGGTTTCTGTAGACCGTAGTTAGTCCCACACTCGACCCCGAGGCTCTCAGAGACTCGTGCAACTCCTGGGCTGTGGTGAAGTTGTCGGCGTCCTCGAGCGCCCGGAGGATCTCGGCGCGCTGCTTCGTAGAGCGGGTCATTCGACGACCAGTAGCGCGGCCATCACGGCCATGCCCCCGATAAGAGCGACCAGCTGAATGGTCGACTTCCCCGGTTCCGGTTCCTTGTGTAACTCAGGCAGAAGGTCGGTGCTGGCGATGTACACGAAGGCACCCGCCGTGAAGGGAAGCAGCAGCGATTCGACGTCGGCGATCGATACGAACGCAAGGGTAAGCAAGCCGCCGGCGACGGCGACGAGCGCACTGAGGAAGTTCAGAAGCAGGGCGCGCCGCGGTTTCACTCCAGCGTGGATCAGGATGCCGAAGTCACCCAACTCCTGAGGTATCTCGTGCAGTGCGACCGCGATCGACGTGGCGATCCCCAGCGGCATCGACACAAGGAAAGAGGAGGCAACGATCGCGCCATCGACGAAGTTGTGGAGAGCGTCTCCGACGAGGTTCGTCGTTGCGACCGGGTGGATCACTTCTTCGTGCGGGAAGTGGGCATGGTGCCAGTGCAGCAACTTCTCGAGGGCGAAGAAGGACACGAGGCCCGTGAGCACCGCGATCGAGGCACCGAGTCCGAAGCCGTCGCTTCTCTCTGAGACCTCCGGAAGGATGTGCAGGAACGCATCC
>DASQLQ010000077.1:0-5916 GCA_035629935.1 Actinomycetota bacterium | reverse complement strand
CTCTTCATCGGAGCCACGATCTTCTTCGAGATCGCCCCCGTCCAGCGCGAACTTCTCGAAGCCGGGACGGCCATCGCAGCGGTGGTGATGCTGTTCTACGTCTCGTTCTGGCTGGTTGCTCGCCTCGAACAACGCCGGTGGATGGAGTTCGTGAAGGGCAAGGTGTGGACCGCGGCCACGACCGGATCGGCTCTTGCACTGTCCGGCGTCGGTTTCACTGCGGTGTTCCGCGAGGGATTCGAGACGGTTCTGTTCTATCAAGCGCTCAACACGTTCGCATCCGGGATGGGGTCGTGGGTGGCCGGGGGTGCGGCCGTTGCTGCATGTGTTTTGGCAGTGGTCGGCTACTTGATCTTCAAGGCGGGCCGGAAGGTACCTCTCAAAGCGTTTCTAACGACCGCGGTGATCCTCGTGATGGCGATCTCCGTTGCGTTCGCCGGTAACGCGGTGCGTGCACTGCAGCAGGCGGCGATGTTCCCGATCACGTTCCTGGAAGAGTGGCCTCAGCTTCCGATCTTCCTTGCCGACCTAACCGGATGGCATCCAACCCTCGAGTCGCTCGCGGCACAGGGTGCTCTGGCACTCGTCTACGTCCTCGGGGGGATATGGACTTTCGTTGTGGCACCGCGCAGGGAGCGGCGTGTCGTGCGTCCCGAGCCGACGGTGGCAACCGAAGCCTGATGGCTATCCGGATCGGGGTCGATGTTGGCGGGACCTTCACCAAGGCCGTCGCGTGCGACGACCGAGCCGGTGAGGTGATCGCAAGCGTCTCAGTACCGACGACCCATCACGCACCGCTCGGGGTGTCGGAAGGAGTAGTAGCGGCGGCTGAGGAGGTCAAGACGTCGGCGCGGGCGCACGGCGAGGTAGCCGTGATCGCACACTCGACGACCCAGGCGGTGAACGCTCTTCTCGAGGGCGACACAGCCCGTGTCGGGGTCATCGGCATCGGAGCCCGACCGGACCTGAGACGAGCGGCCAAGCGGACTCGGGTTGGAGACATAGCCATAGCTCCGGGACGAGGGCTCGAGACGATCCATGAGTTCATGGACGCCACCAACGGTCTGCGTGAGCAGGACATCGTGCGTGCGGTCGAAAGGCTCCAAGACGGGGGAGCCGAGGCCATCTGTGTTTCGCAGGCGTTCGGGGTGGAGGACACGTCGGCTGAATGCACCGTGGTTGCCACGGCTCGACGGCTTGGTCTTCCGTCGTGCGCCGGACACGAGTTGACGGGCCTTTACGGGCTCGAGATGCGAACCGTCACGGGGGCCGTGAACGCGAGCATCCTCCCAACCGCTTTGGCAACAGCGGGGTTCGTGGAAGAGGCATTCTCCAACGGATCGAGGGCTGCATTGATGGTGATGCGCGGCGACGGCGGCGCGGCCGACCTTCGCACGATGCGCAGGCATCCACTCGCAACCGCGTTCAGCGGCCCGGCCGCTTCGGTTGCCGGCGCCCTGCGTCAGTCCGCCCTTCGCGACGGGATCGTCGTCGAGGTTGGTGGCACGAGCACCAACGTCAGCCCGGTCCGTGGCGGTCGCCCGGTTCTTTCCTACATCCGGGTCCTGGAGCACGTGACTTGTATCCGCAGTCTGGATGCACGCGTCGCCGGGATCGGGGGAGGGTCGCTTATCCGCGCAACGCGCCGGCGCCGCGGGCTGCAGATAACAGATGTGGGTCCTAGATCTGCTCATATCGCCGACCTCGAATACTGCGCCTACACAGATAGGGATCTGTCGGCCGGGTCGATCCGGTTGATCAGCCCTCGCCCGGGCGACCCCGAGGAATACGTGGTCCTCGAACTCCCGGATGGCGAACGTTTCGCAGTGACACCGACGTGCGCGGCCAACGCTCTGGAACAGGTTCCCCTGAACGCCTATGCGCGTACGTCGAAGCGATCGGCGCGGGTCGCATTCGAGGTCCTCGGGCGCGCTCTCGACCAATCATGGGAGAAGGCGGCACGGGCGGTTCTTGACGTGGCTGCGAAGCGCATCGTGGGGGTCGTGCGTGAGGCTGCTGCTGAGCTGGAACTGGACGCGCCGCTGATCGTCGGAGTGGGTGGGGGAGCCGGATCTCTCGTGCCAACCGTCGCCGACCAGCTGCGGTACTCATGGAGCATCCCGGAGCATGCCGAAGTCATCTCCTCGATCGGCGATGCACTGTCGCTCGTGCGCACGGAGGTCGAACGAACGCTGCCGAAAGATCCGTCGCCGGACCTGATGCAGACACTTCACCGAGACGCCGAACAGCAGGCCGTCCGTGCGGGCGCGGCCCCCGAGAGCCTGCAGGTGACAAGCGAAGTCGTGCCCGAGCGCCGGGCGGTCAGGGCTGTTGCGATCGGCAGCGTCGCCTTGCAGACGGGCGTCACGCCGACGACTCCGGTGGCCACGGAGGAGGAGATCCTGCTTGCCGCCAAGGCGGAACTGCGCGGTGACCCTTTGCTGGTGGGCCGCAACGACTTCTATTCGGTTTTCACGGTGTCTCATCGACGCGAGGTCGGGTGGACCGTCATCGATCTGCGGGCGACCCCCGTTGCGACCGAGGATGGACAGGTACTTGCAGGGACGGCTTCAGAGTTGGCAGAGCGTCTCCCTGCGTTCATCGCAACGCGGACGAAGCACCTTGGCCCCGTCTCGGTTGCCCCACATCTGCATCTCGTCCTCGGCGCGACCATGACCGATCTCAGTTGCTACACGTCTCCGTCGCAAGTCCTCGAGGCGGCGCAGGGGCTCTTGCAAGGCTCTAACGCGCCGGCGTTCGTTCTCCTCGCCCGTTCCTAGTGCCCTACTAGATGGCGATCTATCGTCCGCCTCGGTCGCCGTGGCGCGCTCGCATCCTGGTAGCGCTTGCCGGTCTCGTCATCGGAGGGATCCTCGTTCTGCTCTTCCTCCCAGAAGGTGAGCCGAGCCCAGAGGAGAGGGCCGCGACCGTCCGGACGGAATTGGTCGCCGCCGAAGGAGCGCTCGAGATCGTCGCGATCGAGTACGCGGAGTCGGTCGAGGACGGTGAGGTCGTCGCGGAAGCAGAGTACGAGGGAGCACTCTCCGCTCTGGCTCGAAGCCGCGCCCGTTACTCGGCTGTGAAGGATGAGATCGAGGCGGACGTGGCTGGGATCGACACGCAGTACGAAAGTGTCGAGGCCTTGATGGACGAAAGGGCTCCGGACGATCGATTGACTGAAGCGCTGGATCGGTTGAGTCAGATGCTCACTGAGGCAGCACTATGAATCTTGCCCACAGGTTTGGCGCCCTCCTCCTCGCAGTCGGCCTCCTGGCCGGGTATGTCTCGACCATTGGACCCACCGCTCAGGCTGGTTCGCGACCGAGGGTCGGGCTCTTGATCGTCGATCACGGGGAGCCTCCCGAATACAACCAGTTCACTTATTGGAGCTTCCGAGAATTCTTCAACCATCTGATCGAGATGGGACTCATTCCGGCGTGGGTGAAGTCGATAGATAACGGGACGGTGGTCCAGGACCGCGATTGCTACGCGTGTGCCACCCAGGAGTCACCGAGATTCATCGATGCATGGCTACAGCCGCAAGACGGACCGGGCATGTACGTGCCGGCCTCGGACAGCACGCCTGCTCACCACGTGATCCCCGGGGGACCGGGGATGGGGGAGCCGGACATCTTCGAACACGTCGGTTTGGGCGCGTGGCACGAATGGGAGTTGATGGGCGGCCGCTCTCCCAACTACGACCAAAAGCTCGAGAAGAAACAGACATTGATCCGATGGGCGCGGTCTCGATACGGGCGGCGGTTGCCGATCGCGATCGGATACGGCATCGACCCACGGATAGGTGGATCGCACCGAGGTCTGCGACGCGGGGTTCTTGAACTGGTGAATCGGGAGCGCGTCGATCACATCGTCGTCGCGTACCACGGAGTTGGCTTCTCCGACATCATGCAAACGCACATGATTCGACACGAGTTGCATGAGATCGTCGAGAGCGTCGACCCTTCAGTGTCCCTTTCCTTCAGCGAGCCCATCGGGGTGTCGGATCACTTCGTTGATGCCGTGGTCGCAAAGGCCGCTCGCGAGGTATCTCGTGTGGAAGATGGCTCGTCGATCGCGGTCCATCTGTCGGGGCACGGCCTCCCCACCGGGGCTTGTGGTGAGTACAACTGCGGAGCGGACGCCTACCACCGGTGGTCGAAGCAGTTGTTCGAGCGCGCCTCCAAGGCCATCGAACGTCGCGTCGGATACGAGGGTCGTCTAGAGGTGTTCCACATCTATGGCGACGGCGCGTCGGAGGAAGACGATGCCGAGGATCTCATGGACTCGCCGATGGAAGCGTTGGAGAAACGCAAGGAGGCGGGGTTCCAGCAGGTGATCGACATCCCTTACGAGTTCGATTCCGACTCGCGGGACACGCTCATCATCTTGCGAACCGGCTATGAGCGACCGATCCCGGACTGGAATGACAGATACGAATCGCGATTCCGGTACTCGGGGATGGACGTTCGGATAACGAACAGTTCTTTCGGCGCTAGGTCGAAGACGGAGGCTTTCATCGATGTTGTCGATGCTGCCCTAGGGCGAGTTCTTCGGCGCACCTAAAGCCGTTTGTCTGGGTTCGCGCAAGCACCTCGTTCGGAGGACCTATAGGACGCCGGCCAACCGTGTCCCTATGATCGAGTAACGCAAAAGAGAGGAACCAGATGCTTAACAAGAAAGTCGAACGAGCGATGAACGACCAGCTACAGAAGGAGTTGCAGTCCGCGTACGTGTACCTCGGGATGTCTGCTTACTGCGAATCGGAGAGCCTTCCCGGCTTCGCACAGTGGCTACGCGCGCAGTTCGACGAAGAGCAGCAGCACGCGTTGCGCTTCTACAATTTCATCATCGATCGGGAGGGCGAGGTCGTGTTGAAGCAGCTCGATGCCGCCCCCACGAGCTACAAGTCGGTACAGGACGTGTTCGAGACGGCGTTGGGTCACGAGAAGGCCGTGACCGCAGCGATCAACGAGCTGTACGACCTGGTCGCCACCGAGAAGGACTTCGCGTCGCAGGCGTGGCTCGACTGGTTCGCCACCGAGCAGGTCGAAGAAGAGAAGACGGTGGGTCAGATAGTCGACGACCTGCACCGCATCGGCTCCGACGGGAACGGACTGTTCATCCTGGACCGCTCACTTGGTTCGCGGATCGGAGCCGAGGCCACGGGCTAGGTCGGTAGCGTCTTAAGTGAGCGATATGAAGTCGGATCTCGCGCTCGTAGCCATGGCAAAGCGAGTGATCGATGGCAATCGGTACATGGTGATAGCGACCGCCGGCGATGCCGGGGAGCCGTGGGTGACCCCGGTGTACTTCAATCCTGATGGATACAAAGTCTTGTATTGGATCTCGTCCCCAGAGGCTCTGCATTCTCGGAATCTGGCCCTTAGACCAGATGCGAGCATCGTGGTGTTCGATTCCCAAGTCCCCATCGGAGGCGCAGAGGCGGTGTACATGCGGGCCTATGCCGAGGAGATATCGGAGCCTAGCCAGGAAGAGTGCGCTCACGCTTTCCGACCGCGCTTCGAGGGTGTGGAGGCATTAGCGCCCGCCGATCTGCGCCCGCCGGCCCTGTTCCGTTTGTTTCGAGCGACTGTTAGTGAGCATTGGGTCTTGATCAGAGGTAGCGACCCGGATCGGGGTAGCGGCGTCGACGCCCGCATGTCGGTCGACTTGGGTTAGGCAGGAAGCACCCCGCGCAGCGGACTCGACCGGCGCGCCGGCCGTTAGGCCGGTAGCACCCAGAGGTTGTCGGCCAGTGCGCTACCCAGGGACACCTGGTTGTCGCCCACCTCGAGGGTGAGGGTTCCGTCGGGGGCCCTCTCGACCAGTTTCAGGTCGGCCCCCGGCATCAGCCGGTGGTCCTCCAGGTACTTCAACACATCGTGATCGAGCTCGACGTCCTCCAACAGGCGTGTC
>DASQLQ010000076.1:0-30998 GCA_035629935.1 Actinomycetota bacterium | reverse complement strand
GTCGCGGACCTCCTGCTCCTGCGCGCGGGCGACGAGCTCCACGCCGTGGAGCGCGAACGGACCTCGCTGAAGCCGCGACCATCGCTGGATCGTGCCCGTCGCCTCTTCGCGGTTGAGTGGGCCCCCGAAGCCGGCACCAAGATCGCTCAAGGGGAGGCCACGCAGCGGGCGGTGGACGTAGCGTTCGATCGGGGCGCCCTGGCGGCCGCCGCGCAGCTCATCGGGCTTGCGGGTCGGCTGATCGAGTTCGGGGCGGAGTACGCGAAGGAACGCCACCAGTTCGGGAAGCCGATCGGCAGCTTCCAGGCCGTGAAGCACCTCCTCGCGGATGCGCTTATCCGTCTGGAGTTCACACGGCCGGTCGTCTACCGAGCGGCATGGTCGGTGGCGAACGACGTCCCCGACCGCAGGCGCGACGTGTCGATGGCAAAGGCCGCGGCCTCGGAAGCGGCGGACCACGCGAGCCGCGCCGCTCTCCAGGTGCATGGAGCGATCGGATACACCGAAGAGCACGACCTCCACCTGTGGCTGTTGCGCGCCAAGGCACTGTCGTCTGCCTGGGGGAACGCCGCGTGGCACCGATCCCGAGTCGGGACAGCCGTCCTCGGCTGAGGATTGGGTGCGCGTCTGCACTTTGGTGACCGGACGCGAGCGACGACCACCTTCGTAAGAGGGTGGCCGCCCTCGGCCTATCTCGAGTGTCAGCGGGGGGTTGTTCGAACGTCAGCTGACGCTCACTCCATCGCGCCAATCGATCGCCTCGAGCTCGACCCGAACCGCGTCCATGACGGGAACCACCGGCCGTGCCTCGAACGTGAAAGCAGGCAATGTTGAACAGAACTTGTGAACGGTCAACGGATCGTTGCACTCCACCAACATGTACCCGCCCCAGTCGCCCACTCGGATGACAAATTCCTCGATCATGAAATCGTCGGGCGCCTTCCACTTCGTGAACACCTCGAGGATCCGCTTCTGGGCGTTCTCATATTCCACGGGCGAACCCTGAGCCCGTTCGGACCAACTGAGCATGTACTTCATCAAGCGCTCCCTTCGTCGTGTCCCAAAATGCGCTTCTGTTGGGCGCCGTCGGTCATCGGTACCGACCTAGGCGTTGTACTGGCCTAGGATCTCGGCCGCTTGTGGCTTGCCCAGGTGCCCGGCCTCCTGGAGGATCGATGGGACATCTGGATCGGAGACGAAGCTCGTCCAACCCTCGCCATCCCAATCAAAGAGTGCCCAGACCCTGTCCTCCTCATTGGGATCACGAAACACGGTTGAGCCCTTGCATCCGTGCTGTTGACGCTTCTCCGCCCCCTTGGTCGAAAATATGTCCACAAAGCGGTCCACGTCCTCAACTCTCGTCGTTGCCAGGATCATCGTTCTCCTCCTCTAGCTCGTTGTTCTCGTCTGGCCTTGCCTCCGAACCTCCTTCCTGCCAACCGGTGGCGGATATAGCATCGAGCTTCATCTGCTTCCGTCGCATCGGGAGGTTTCCCTATTTCGGATCCGTCTCTGCGCCTGGGCGAGTTGGCCGCGACATTCGCCCTCGCGCAGGACTACGCGTTCGGACAACCGCTCGAGTCCCAGCTGCGGTCGTGCCTCCTGGGGGTGGCCGTGTGTGAGGAGGCGGGTTTCGACCGAGAGACGCGCGACACCGTCTACTGGGCCGCCTTGCTGCGCTACATGGGCTGCACCGCACACGCGCACGAAGTCGCCATAATCTTCGGCGACGACATCGGCCTCCTCGCGCAGACTCTGGTGCTCGATACGGCAGATCCGGCAGAGGTCTTCCACGCGATGGTGGCGTTCGCGACCGCCGGCCGAGACCCGAAGGAGCGCGAGCAGATCGTCCAGTCGCTCCAGGAAGGCGCCCATGAATGGGCTGTGAACAACTTCGCGACGGGGTGCGAAGCATCCGACATGCTGGTCCGGCGACTCGGATTCGGTGCCGGCGTTCGAGGAGCGTTGCAATTCACTTACGAGCGATGGAACGGGAACGGTTACCCCGCGGGCGCGAAGGGCGACGAGATCCCGCTCGCGATGCGCGTCGTCCACCTGAGCCATGACATGGAGGCCATTGGCCGCCGCGCCTCACCGGCTCAAGCCATCGACGCCGCACGAGATCGTCGCGACCGGACGTACGACCCGGAGCTCGCCGACCTGTTCGTGGCGAAGGGATTGGACTGGTTCGACGAGGTTGCGAAAGTGGAGCCGTGGGATGCCGTGCTCGAGCGCGAGCCGCAGCCCCAACGCATCCTGGGTGGCGCTGAACTCGACGAGGCCCTCACCGTGGCCGCAGACTTCATCGACTTGAAATCTCCGTACAGGGCGGGTCACAGCCGACGGTGCGCACAGCTCGCCGCGGACACAGCCGAGTTGCTCGGCTCCTCTGACGAGGAGATCACGACGCTTCGCAGGGCCGCCCTCGTACACGAGCTTGGTACGACGGCGATCCCAAACTCGATCTTGGACAAGTCCGGTTCTCTCACCCGCGCGGAGCTCGACAAGGTCGAACTTCACCCGATGCTCACCGAACAGGTGCTCCGCCGAACGCCGGGCCTCGCAGTGCTCAACCCGGTTGCGGCCGCGCACCACGAGAAGGCCGACGGCTCGGGATACCACAAGGGTCTGTTAGCCGGCGGCGTCGACCGGGGAGCCACCATCCTGGCCGCCGTAGAGACCTACGTGGGGCTCACCACCGAGCGTGCCGATCGGCCGGCATTCTCGGATCAGCAGGCCGCTGTCGATCTCCGCCTACTCGCAAAGGAGGGGATGCTCGAGGGCGTCGCGGTCGATGCCGTCCTCGAGGCAGCCGGACATGGCAAGGCGCCCCCGCCGTCATCCCAGCGGACTCAACACCCCGGCGGACTCACCAGTCGTGAGGTCGAGGTTCTGAACCTTGCGGCGATGGGCCTGACCATGCGAGAGATCGGCGAACGCCTCTTCATCTCGCCGAAGACCGTCGACCACCACATCCAGCACGTGTACACGAAGATCGGCGTATCGACACGAGCAGCAGCGGCTCTCTGGGCGATGCAGAACGACGTCGTTCGCTAGGTGCGGGCGGTTACGGCGGCCGCGTCGCGGAACTTCGTGGTGCGGTGCACGGGATCGGGATCGAGTTTCGGGATCACGTGCTTCCCGAACAACTGGATGGTCTCGACCGCGTCCTCATGGGTCATGTCGACGGGAAGTCCAAAGACGATCTGGTCGGCGCCGATGCTTTCGTACTTCTTTACTTGCTCCAAGACCTCGTCGGGGTCGCCGCACAGCAGGAAGCCCTCGTTGATCCGCCACTCGACCTGTTCGAGGTCTGCGTCGGGAAGAAGGGCGGGCCACTTGGGGATACCCGGCGGGGCCGGGAAGGTGTCGTGGTACCGGAACACCAGGCTCTGGAGGAGTCCGCTGCCCATGTCGGTGGCCACTTTGCGGGCTCGCTCGCCGTCGCTGAGGCAGACGACGCCGTTGGTGATCATCACGTTGTCGTTGACGAACTCACCGAGGGGCTCGGCCTCGCCGATCGCATTCTTGTAGGCCGTGACCATCGGTTCCATCTCCTTGTACGAGGAGAAGTTGAAACCGAGCACTCCGAGACCGTTCCGTGCTGCTTTCTCATACGTCGGCGGGTTGCCGGCCGCCTGCCAGATCGGCGGATGGGGCTTCTTCCACGGCTTCGGGAGCACGTTACGGGGCGGAACCGAGAAGTACTTCCCTTCGAAGCTGTATTCGGTCTCCCGCCACATGCGCGGGAACTCCTTCAGCACCTCTTCGAACATGTCCTTGGTGTCGTCGGTGTTCTCGATCCCGAAGCCGGTGACCTCGAGGCTGCCGGCCCCACGCCCGGTTCCGAACTCGAACCGGCCCTTGGACAGGTGGTCCAGCAGCGCGACCCGCTCGGCCACTCGAACGGGTTGGTTCACGGGAGGGGTGATGTTGAAGATCGCCGATCCGAGGTGGATCCGCTCGGTTGCTGCCGCTAGATAACCGAGGAACACTTCGGAAGCGGAGATGTGCGAGTACTCGTGGAGGAAGTGGTGCTCGGAAACCCACACATACTTGAAGCCGGCGCGGTCGGCCTCCTCAGCCAGCCGAACATCTTCGATCAGGCTCGCGTGCTCGTAATCGGGATCTTGCTCGAGGCGGCGCCTTGGAACGTGGCCTTGCAGGAAGATTCCGAACTCCACCCAGACCTCCTAGCCGAGCCTGCGGTGGCCCGGGACCGCACAATATAGAACGTGTTTCACTTTTTCAAGCTGTTGATCAGGGGTGCTGAGCGCTGACCGAGACCACCTCGCCGGTCATATAGGAGGAGTAGTCGCTGGCCAGAAACACGATGACGTTGGCGACCTCCCAGGGCTCGGCGGCCCGCCCGAACGCCTCCTTGGCCACCAGCTCGTCCAGCACCTCTGTCTCCATCACCCGAGAGAGAAACGGCGTCATCGCCAGGCTGGGCGCGACCGCATTGACCCTGACCCCCGAGGTGGCGGCTTCGATCGCGGCTGCTCGAGTGAGGGCCATCACACCCGCCTTCGCCGCGGCGTAGTGAGCCTGCCCGGCCTGGGCGCGCCAGCCGAGGATCGATCCCAGGTTGATGATGACGCCCGATCGGCAGGGGAGCATGTGCCGCAGCGCCGCCCGAGTACATCGGAAGGTGCCGTTAAGCGAGACGTCGAGGACACCGCTCCACTGCTCGTCGGTCATGTCGGCAACGTTCGCCGTGCCGCCGAGTCCAGCGTTGTTTACCGCGACGTCGATGCGGCCGTGTTCCTTCGCGGCGGTGTCGAACAGCCGCTGGACGTCCTCTTCCTTTGTGACATCGCAGGGGATAGCGAGTGGTGGTTTGCTGAGGATTTCCGCTATTTCTTCGGCCGCCTTGCCCAGGCGGCCCTCGTGGAGATCGCTGATAACCACGGTCGCGCCTTCCTCGGCCGCGCGCTTCGCCGTGGCGAGCCCGATCCCGGCCCCCGCCGCGGCGGTGACCACGACGACTTTGTCGCGGAGAAGCTCGTGGCCCTCCGGATATGGCGGTGGTCCGGTTTCGCTCATCAGTCGGTGTCACCCTGCCATGCCTGAGCGCTCAGCCGACGGCGATGCTCGGCTGCCGAGCCGTATGCCTGCTCGAGGGCTTTCCCGCGCTTGAGCCAGAAGTGGAGGTCGTGCTCCCACGTGAAGCCGATCCCACCGTGGACCTGGAGCGCCTCGGTCCCCGCGACGGCCGCGGCATCGGATGCATACGCCTTTGCGACGCTCGCCGCGCGCTGACGATCGGGGAGCTTCCGGGCCAGCGCGTACGCGGCATACCAAGTAGCGGAGCGCGACGAGTCGACCAAGACGTGCACCGTTGCGAGCTTGTGCTTGACCGCTTGGAAGGAGCCCACGGGGCGTCCGAACTGCTGTCGCGCCGAGACGTGGGTCACACTCATGTCGAGGAGCCGGAGCGCGACTCCGTTTAGGAACGCGGCAGCTGCTGTCGCGCAGCGAGCGAGAGTGTCGGGCGTATCTCCGTTGGTTCGCGTTTCCGACGACGTCTTCGCATCGATCGTGAACAAACGACGGGCGCGATCCTCGCCATCGACCGGTTCGAATGAGAAGCCCTTCGGCACCGCGTGCAGTTCTCCGTCTTGCTCGACGATCACTACGTCGGCGACGTCCGCGTCGACCGCGAACGGGCTCGCTTCGAGCTGCACCGTTGCCACCGCGTCACCAGCGGCGATCGCAGGGAGCCACCGTTGCCTCTGTTCGTCGAGTCCGGCCTCCGACAACAGCGGCGCCGCGACGGCCACCGTCTCGAGGAGTGGTTCGGGCAGGGCTGCCCGCCCCGCCTCCTCCAGCACCAACGCAAGATCGATCTCGTCTCGGCCACTGCCCCCGTAGTCCTCGGGAACGGTAAGACCGAGTAAGCCGACTTCGGCCAACGTCTTCCACACCGTGGAGTCGCGCGGCCCCCCTTCCCATAGGTCACGGAGCCTGGCGGGGGAGGACTCCTTCTCGAACACATCGCGCGCCAGGTCTCGGAGCGCGAGCTGCTCGGAGTCGAATTCGAAATCCATCAGCCTTTGGGGAGGCCGAGGACGCGCTCGGCCACGATGTTCCGCTGTATCTCGCTGGTTCCTGCGTAGATGGTCGCCGCCCGTGCGAACCAGTACCGGGAGTTCCAGCCGCGCGGGTCGTCCATGAGTGCGGAAGAGCCAATGGTCTCTGCGTACGGTCCCAGGACATCGCGACCGGTCTCGAATATGTCGCGCTCTAGCTCGGACCAGAGCAGCTTCGTGACGCTGGCCTCCGACCCGAGGGACTCACCCCGAGAGAGCTTCGAGAGCGTGCGCAGGGTGTGGGCTCGATACGCCTCGGTTCGTACGAGCAAGCCGGTGAGGGCATCGTTGATTACCGGATCCTCATCGACTCCTCGGGCACGGGCCGCATCTGCGAGCTCGCGCAGATCGCGCAGGAACCGCGCAGCCGGAGCTGCCGGGGAGTCACGCTCGCCCGCGAGCGTCGTCATCGCCACCGACCAGCCGGCGTCGACGTCCCCGATCACGTTGTTCACCGGAACGCGCACGCCGGTGAAAAACACCTCCGCGAACCCGGCGAAGCCGTCGGCCTGGACGATCGGCCGGGCCTCTATGCCTTCGGAGGACATATCTATCGCCAGGAACGTGATGCCGCGGTGGCGCTCGGCGTTGGGATCGGTTCGCACTAAGGCGAAGATCCAGTCGGCGAAGGTTCCGTAGGAAGTCCAGATCTTCTGGCCGTCCACGACCAACTCGTCACCTTCCCGAACGGCACGCGTCCTGATCCCCGCGAGGTCGCTCCCCGCTTCCGGCTCCGAAAACCCCTGTGACCAGATCACGTCGGCGGAGAGGATGCCCGGCAGCCATCGCGCTCGCTGCTCGTCGGTCCCGTGCTCCATCAAGGTAGGACCAAGGAGGTTCTGACCGACGACGGTGACGCGCTCGGGCCCACCGGCGAGCAGGTACTCCTCTTCGAAGATCGCCTGGTGGACCGGTTCGGCGCCTCGGCCCCCGTACTCCGTCGGCCACCGGATCGCGCCGTAGCCTGCCCCGGAAAGCGTCCGCTCCCAGGCCCGGTGCGCATCGAATCCCTCGCGCGTCCCGGCTGAGGCCAAGGAGGCTGGAACGTTCTCGCGCAGCCAGGACCGAACCTCAGCGCGGAACTCCTCCTGCTCGGGCGTAAACGTCAGGTCCATGGGACAGCGAGCGTACCCGGCGGCCCCCTGATTTCTGCGCGCCGGCCGAGCCCGCCGCTTGGGGCTCTCTGTAGCATGCTCATCTCTTACTAAGAAGGAGAGACGAGTGATCCTGGATCGATTCCGCCTGGACGACAAAGCCGCGGTGGTCACCGGTGCCGGCCGAGGCATAGGCGCGGCATCGGCCATCGCGCTCGCGGAAGCAGGATCGGATGTGGTGATCTCGTCACGCACCGAGAAGGACCTTCGCGAGACCGCCGACCGGATCGAGGCGGCAGGACGCAAAGCGGTCATCGTCCCCGCGGACCTCAGCGACCTCGACGCGGTCGCCGGCTTGGCGGACGCGGCGCGCGAGTCGTTCGGACGACTTGACGTCGTGGTGAACAACGTCGGGGGGTGGAGCCCCCGTCCCTACATGGAGACGTCGTCGCGGGCGCTAGAGAGCGCGTTCCGTTTCAACGTCGTGACCGCGCATGCTCTGACTCAGGCTGCGACACCGCTCATGCTGGAGAACACTGGCGGCGCGGTGGTGAACATCTCGTCGGTCATGGGACGGGTCACGGGGCGCGGTCATTTGGCGTACGGGACTGCGAAGGCGGCGTTGGCGCACCTGACCCGGCTCTCCGCTCGCGACCTGTCACCGAGGATCCGCGTCAATGCCATCGCCGCTGGCGCGGTGGCGACATCTGGGCTTGACCTCGTGCTCGAGGACAGCGAGATCAAAACTCAGATGGAACAGGGGACGCCGCTGCAGAGGATCGGCGAGCCGTGGGAGATAGCAGCGGCCGTGGTGTTCCTGGCGTCGCCGGCCGGCGGATACATCACCGGCAAGGTGCTCGAGGTCGACGGCGGGATCGAGCGGCCGAATCTGGAACAGGACATCCCCGACCTGTAACTCGGAAATGGGTTCGTAAGGTGGTCTGATGGGCGTTAACCAGCGGGCGCAGATTCAGATGAGCGACAGCGAGATCGCGGGTTTCATCGAGCGGAGCCGTACGGCGACCATCGCAACGATTGGAGCGGGCGGGCTGCCGCACCTCGTGGCCATGTGGTACGGACTGGTGGACGGGAAGATCTACTTCGAGACGAAGGCGAAGGCGCAGAAGGCCGCCAACCTGCGCCGCGACCCGCGGGTCGTGATGATGATCGAAGCCGGCGACACCTACGAGCAGCTCCGCGGCGTGTCGATCGAGGGGATCGCGCATCTCATCGAGGACACAGCCAGCGACGAGTATTGGGCCGCTGCGGTCAGTGTCTTCGAGCGCTACCAGGGTCCCTACAGCGACGAGATGAAGCCGATGGTCGATCTCATGATGAACAAGCGCATCGTCGTGCGCATCGAGCCGGGGCGCGTTCGATCATGGGACCACCGCAAGCTGGGTCTGCCGGCCATGGAGCTGGCCGGTTCCACCGCTGAGTTTCTGCGAGACGCCTGACGCCGAAGACGGTCACGCGGCCTCAGTTTCCCTCGAAGGGCATCACGTAGCCCTCTGTCACCTCGCGCTTATCGAACATCGGCCCCAGCGCATCGGCGAGGCCGTCCACCGTCCACCGGCCCTCGGTGTCGAACCGCTCGCCGATCGTGGGTCCGGCCACAACCTGCACCGTTCCGTTGTAGACCACGAACACCTGTCCGGAGACCCGAGCGGCCGCCGGCGACGCGAGATACGCCACCAGCGGCGCCACGTTCTCCGGGGAAAAAGCCTCAGCGTCCAAACCAATCTCCTCGGTCATCCGGGTTGCAGCGCGCGGGCAGATCGCGTTCGCCGTCACCCCGTACTTGTACAGCGGAAGCGCGGCGGCCATCGTTAAGGCGACGATCCCGCTCTTGGCCGCGGCATAGTTCGGTTGGCCAGGCGACCCGATCAGGTACGCCTCGGAGGACGTGTTGATGATCCGTCCGTAGACCGGCTCGCCGGTGGCCTTGGAGTGCTCGCGCCAGTAACCGGTGGCCCAGCGTGTGACGCAGAAGTGGCCTTTCAGATGGACCCGGATCACCGCGTCCCACTCGTCCTCGCCCATGTTGAAGATCATTCGGTCGCGAATGATCCCGGCGTTGTTGACGACGATGTGCAGGTCGCCAAAATGCTCGATAGCGAGGTCGATCAGCGCTTTGGAGTCGTCCCAGTCGGCGACGTCCCCGAGGTGCGCCACAGCCTCACCCCCGGCACCGACGATCTCGTCGACCACCTGCTGCGCTGGTTGTTCTTCCTCCCGGTCGCCGCTCAAAGCGACGCCGAAGTCGTTGACCAGAACCCGAGCGCCGAGTTCGGCAAGGTGCAGCGCCTCGGCTCGGCCCAGCCCGCGGCCCGCGCCGGTGACTACAGCGACCTTCCCGTCGAGGGGGCGCGGGTTCTGTTCGCTCACGCCCTTTCCCCTGTCATGGTCGAACGAAGCTACCCCAAATTAGAACGTGTTGCAGTTTTTACGAGCCGTCAATAGACTCCGGCAACAGTGTTTATCGACTACACCCCGGAGCAGCGAGCCCTGGAGCAAGAGCTGCGGGAGTACTTCGCCGACCTCCTCACCCCCGAGGTCCAAGCGGAGATAGGACTTAGCCCGGGCGAGGACTGCGGTCCCGTTTACCGGCGGCTGTGCCGGCAGATCGGGAAGGACGGTTGGCTCGGGATCGGGTGGCCGAAGGAGTACGGCGGTCAGGGACGCGGAGCGGTCGAGCAGCACATCTTCTTTTCGGAGGCCCGGAGGGTAAGCGCGCCGATCCCCGTGGTCACCCTGTGCACGGTCGGGCCCACGATCATGACCTTGGGCAGCGAGGAGCAGAAGCGCGAGTTCCTGCCGAAGATCGTCGGCGGCGAGGTCCATTTTGCAATCGGGTATTCGGAGCCAGAAGCCGGCACGGATCTCGCCTCGCTGCGGACGCGGGCGGTTCGGGACGGCGACGAATACGTTATTGACGGGCAGAAGGTGTTCACAACTGGGGCCCACGATGCCGACTACATCTGGCTGGCTGCCCGTACCGACCCGGATGCCCCGAAGCACAAGGGCATCACTATCTTCATCGTCGACACCACCCTCCCCGGATTCAAGGTCACCCCGATCAACACGATCGACGGCGGACGAACCAACGCGACGTATTACGAGGATCTTCGGGTTCCTGCCTCCGCCGTTGTGGGCGGGGAGAACAATGGCTGGAAGCTGATCACCTCACAGCTGAACCACGAGCGTGTTGCTTTGGCGCCGCAAGGCCGCGTCGAGGGGCTTTACGAAGACGTCTTGGCGTGGAGCAAGGAAGCCACCGGGCCCTCCGGCCGCTTGCTGATCGACGAGCCGTGGGTGCGCTTGTCTCTGGCGCGGGTCAAAGCGAAGGTAAACGCGCTGCGTCTGCTCAACTGGCGTCTGGCCTGGGAGCTGTCGTCTGAGGAGCTCAACGCGGCGGATGCTTCTGCGGTGAAGGTGTACGGCACCGAGATGTTCATCGAGGCCTACCGTCTGCTGCTCGACGTAGTCGGTCAGGCCGGGGCACTCCGAGAGGGAACGCCCGGCGCCGTCCTGGCCGGCAAGCTGGAGCGCGTTTACCAGTCGGCGGTTGTCCTCACGTTCGGCGGCGGTGTCAACGAGGTCCAACGGGAGATCATCGCCACCGCCGGGCTCGGCGTGCCGCGAGTGCCCCGCGAGGCCGTGAAGGCAGGCGGCAGATGAGCCGGGTGAATTCCTGATGGATATGTCGTTCACCGAGGAGCAGGTGGCCATCCGGGAGCTGGCCGGCAAGATCCTCGAAACCGAAGTCACTGCGGAACGGCTTCACCAGGTCGAGGCGGACTCCGCGTGGTTCGACCGCGCGTTGTGGTCAGAGCTTGCGAAGGCAGACCTCTTGGGGATCGCGATCCCCCAAGAGCAGGGTGGGTCGGGCGGAGGGATCGTCGAAGCCTGCGTCCTGCTCGAGGAGGTGGGGAAGTCCGTCGCTCCGGTTCCGGTCTGGCCGACTCTGGTCCTTGGAGCCTTACCGCTCGCGCGGTTCGGCACCGAAGAGCAGCGGGGTGAGTTGCTTCCCGGAGTCCTCGCCGGCGAGGTGATCCTTACGGCGGCCCTGGCCGAACCGGAAGAGGACGTCGCTGCGCCTGTCCTCTTTGGTGCGGAACGCGACGGGAGCTCGTGGCTAATCACCGGGTCGCTCGCGATGGTGCCCGCGGTCGACCTCGCGGCCCGGGTCCTGGTGCCGGCGACGACGGGTGCCGGCGAGGTCGGGCTGTTTCTGGTGGACCCCAACGTCGACGGCGTGAAGGCGACGCGGCAGGAAACGACGACGGGCGAGCCTCGGTTCGAGCTGACTCTGGATGCGGCAGCTGCCTCAGTTTTGGTCGAGCCGGCCGCTGACGCCGAGGCGGTCCGGTGGGTCGCTGACATCGCCACGGTTGGGCTGTGCGCGATGCAGCTCGGTGTTGCGGAGCGAGCCCTCGAGATCACCGCGAGCTATACCTCGGAACGAGAGCAGTTCAGCCGACCGTTGGCCACCTTCCAAGCCGTGCAGCAGCGCTTGGCCGACGCGTACATAGACGTGCTCGCTATGCGGTGGACCACATGGGAGGCCGCTTGGCGGCTCGCCGAGGGTCTGCCCGCGGCCGAGGAGGTCGCGGTGGCCAAGTTCTGGGCCGCCGAGGGGGGACAGCGCGTGCTGGCCGCCGCGCAGCACCTGCACGGCGGGATCGGTGTAGATGTGGAGTACCCGCTGTACAGGTACACGCGGTGGGCGAAGCTCGGGGAACTAACGCTCGGCGGCGCGGGACGTCATCTCGCCCGGCTGGGCGCGGAGATCAGGAACGGATGAGATTCGCCGAGTCGCCCGAGCACACTGCGATCCGAGCCGAGGCGAGTGCGTGGTTGGAGGAGCACTTCCCGAGGTGGAAGGCCGAGGCCGGGGACGTGGACGGCCGCGCCATCGAGGAGCTTCGGGCATGGCAGCGGATCCTGGCCGAAAGCGCGTGGGGCGCGCCGGCGTGGCCGGTCGAGTACGGCGGGCGCGGGTTCGGGGTGGTGGAGTCCGCGATCTGGCAGGAAGAGAAGGCCAAGGTCGGAGCCAACATCCCATTCAATGTCCCTGGGTTCGGGATGGCCGGTCCGACGATCATCTCTCACGGCACCGATGATCAGAAGGAACGTTTTCTCCCTTCGCTTCTGGCAGGCGAGCACATCTGGTGTCAGCTCTTCTCGGAGCCGGGCGCGGGCTCCGATCTTGCGTCGCTCAGCACCCGCGCTGTGCAAGAGGATGATGAGTGGGTCGTTACCGGGCAGAAGGTGTGGAGCTCGGGCGCCGCTGATGCGGAGTGGGGCATCCTCCTGGCGCGACACGACTTCGAAGCACCGAAGCACAAAGGACTCATCTATCTGCTCGTCGACATGCACTCCGACGGAGTAGACGTCCGTCCGTTGAAACAGATGGATGGGGGAGCGCACTTCAGCGAGGTCTTCCTTACGGATGTGCGTGTCCCCGCCGAGAACGTTCTTGGCTCGCCGGGTGAAGGTTGGGCCGTTGCGATGACCACGCTGATGAACGAACGGATGTCACTGGGCTCTGCAACGGGTGGGTACGCCTACCCGTTCGATCAACTGGTGAATATGGGTCACCTTCAATACCCAGAGGGGATCCCAAAGGTCCAGCGCGATCGGCTAGTCCAGGTGTTCATCGCGAACCAGCTCCTCGAGCTGCTCAACGCCCGGATCCTCAGCAAGCTGAATCGTGGCCAGATCCCAGATGCGGAAGGTTCGGTGCTGAAGCTCGTTCTTGCGAAGCTCGTGTCGGATTCGGCGGAAACGGGAGTTCATCTCATCGGCCCCCGCGGTGGCCTGATCGAGGACGCAGGTGTGCAACATGCGTTTCTCGGCAGCCGCGCCTTCCACATCGGTGGGGGCACCGACGAGATCCAGCGCAACGTGATCGCCGAGCGCGTCTTAGGACTCCCACGTGAACCACGTCCCGACAAGGATCGCCCCTTCCGCGAAACCCTCGCCGGGAAGTAGCCGACCGGTTATCGGCGCTCGCCGCGCGCCACCGCGAAACCCATCGCTTCCAGGTCCCAGGTTCCGTCGGTCACGCCGCGTTCGCGTAGCACATGCTTCATCACGCGCCGCGTGGCGTTCTTGGGAAGCGCCGGTAGGACCTCGACGTATCGCGGGATCGTGAAGTAAGGCAGCGTCTGCTTGAAGAAGTCGAATAGCTCGTCGGGTGACACCTCGGCGCCGGCCACCAACATGATGCACGCCTTGATGTCGTCCTCGGTCATCGGGCTTGGCACGGCGTGAACAGCCGCTTCGGAGATCTTGTGATAACTGGCTATAGCGCGCTCGAGTTCTTGCGAGGAGACGTTCTCTCCCCTTCTCCGCAGCGCATCATTCTTGCGGTCCACGAACGTGATGAATCCATCGACATCGATACGACCGAAATCGCCGGTGTGGTGCCAGAGGTTGCGCCAAGCCTCGATCGTTGCTTGTGGGTTACGCCAGTACCCGAGGTAGGTGGCGTACGGGACCTTGGGGCGGACACAGATCTCACCGACCTCGCCGACCGGAACCTCCTGGTCGTCGTCGTCGAAGAGACGGACGTCGTATAACGGCGCCGCTCGCCCGATGCTCGCCAGGTTTCGCGACTCCGACAAGCGCGAGTAGGCGATCGCGCCGCACTCGGTCTGGCCGTACAGCTGAGCGAGGACCGTAACGCCGAAGCGGTCCTTGAAAGCATCCTGTTGCTCGGGAGTGAAGGGCATCATCAAAGCCGCGCGTAGGCGATGCTGCTTATCGCGCTCGGTCGGCGGGCCGGCGAGCATCGCTGTGCCCATCGCGCCGACGCCGCTGAAGAGGCTCGCGTTCGTATCGATGAAACGCTCGAGGATGCGACTGACCGAGAAGATCGGATCGATCCAGGCCGTTAGGTGATGGACGAGCGCGCCCATGACCATCCCCTTCGCCTGCCCGTGATACAGCGGCAAAGCTGTGAAGAGAACGTCGTCCGACCGGTACTCGAGCATCTCGCCCGCCACATGCGCGTGATTCATGTACCAGCCGTGCGGAAGCATGCATCCCTTCGGCGTGCCTGTTGTGCCCGAGGTGTAGAGGATCGACATGAGGCTTGAAGGGGCGACCTCGGGATGTGGTGGCTTTGGCGACGTTTCGCGCAGCTCTTTCCAGGACGTTGCGCCTCGATCGGAGTCGGTGTCATCGAGTCGGACCAGCCGTGTGAGCGCCGGGAGGCCTTCAAGCATGGCATCGACTGCCTCGTAGCCGGCGGCGTCGGCGACGAGAGTCGTGGCTTGCGAGTCCTGCAGTTGGTAGCGCAGGAACTCACCCTTAAGGAAGACGTTGAGCGGAACTTCGACGGCGCCCAGCTTGGCGCAGGCGAAGAACAGCTCCAACATCTCAACGCGGTTTGCCGAGATGACGGCGATCCGGTCGCCGGGTCCCGATCCGAGCGCGGCGAGTCCGGCAGCGACGCGCTCCGAGCGTTCGTCGACCTCGCCATACGTCAGGAGGTCGTCTCCGCTGCCGAGGAACGGGCGGTCGGGGTGTTGGCCGGCGCGCTCCCGTAAGAGTTCGCCGATGACGCGCGCTCTCGAGGCTCTGTCCGCATGCCGAGGCCCCGTCATGACGCGAAATCATAGAGGTCGTGAGTTTCTGCAATTGCGATGTATCGAACGCCGCCTGACTCTTTGTCCTACCTAAGCAAGCCGGGAACCGTGACTGTCGCCGGTAAACTGAGCGTAGATCTCAAGAAGGGCACTTGGGCAAGCATCCAGCGCCAAGCCGGGCTGAAGGGAAGCCGTCAGTGAGCGAATACCTGGTCATCATTGAGAATTCTGAGGGTTCCTATTCCGCCTACTCACCCGACCTTCCAGGGTGTGTTGCGGCAGGGGAGACGATCGAAGAGGTCCGTTCGCTTATGCGAGAGGCCATTCAGATGCATATCGATAGTCTGCGCGAGCACGGGGAACCAATTCCGCCGCCATCTTCATCCGCCGAGTACCTTGCTGTCTAGCTACGATGTTGGTGGGTCGCCAGGGAATCGAACCCTGAACCTACGGATTAAGAGTTTGACTCAGCGCGAACCCGTGACCTGCGCATTCGCGTGAAACGCTTTCCTGAGCAGGCATTTCATTGATCGTTGTTTCGCATCGTTCAGCATCATTTTCCGTTGTCTCGCGGGTTTTTCGTGGGCCTTTTGGTTGGTCTGCTATGTCCGTTTTCTGACTAGAAAGAACCATTCGCGCGTAGTCACAAAATCTGTGCATTTAGGGCCATAGGTTCGGGACCTTCCCATCTGTACGTTGCCCAAAGACGTTAGCGAGAGGGCCAGGGCTCAGCGGCATCGGTTCCAGTTTCATGCCGCTGATTTGCTAGGAGGGGGCGGGCATCTTTTGACTGCTGCAGTTGATTGCGTTCGGAGCAAACTCTTCATGCGGATGGCTCTTGCCATCACGATCGCAGTGGCGCTTATCCCGATCGCTGCGCTACCAGCGCAAGCCCAGACAACATTCGTGGTGAACTCCACCGGCAACGCCCCCGACGCGGTTGTACCGAATGGCGTTTGCGCGACGACGGGCCCACTGGTCGGTTCCGCCCCCGAGTGCACCTTGCGGGCCGCCATACAGGAATCGAACGCCTCGCCCGGAACCGACACGATCAACTTCAACATCCCGGGAGACGGCCCCCACACCATCCAACCGTCGACAGCCCTTCCCACCATCACCCAACCGGTCGTGATTGACGGCTACACGGAGCCGGGAGCGAGCGTGAACACCTTGACGCAGGGTTCCAATGCCAACCTCTTGATAGTACTGAGCGGCGACGGCGGTACCGGCGTCCCCGCCCTTCGCATCAGTGGCGGAGCGAGCACGATCCGAGGGCTGGTGATCAACCGCTTTGACTCGTCCTTCGAATCTGGGATACGGCTCGAGGGCTCGGGAGGGAACTCGATCCAGGGCAATCGCATCGGGACCAACGCGGCGGGAACCGACGACCTCTCGAACTACGTCGGTGTTTTCATCAGCGGGCCGAACAACACCGTCGGAGGGTCCGGCGCGGGGGCGCGTAACCTCATCTCCGGGAACAGCGGTTACGGGGTGCGCATCTCGGGAAGCGGGGCCACCGGAAACTCGCTCCAGGGCAACCTCATCGGGACAAACGCGGCCGGAACCGCCGCTCTCT
This sequence comes from Actinomycetota bacterium, assembly GCA_035629935.1. Classification (GTDB taxonomy): domain Bacteria; phylum Actinomycetota; class CADDZG01; order CADDZG01; family WHSQ01; genus DASQLQ01. Next base: position 14,638 of record DASQLQ010000076.1, on the reverse strand, counting down.
ATAACTGGAGGGGTGTTTTCATCGACGGGGCTCCGAGCAACACGGTCGGGGGGCCTGGCGCGGGGGCGGGTAACGTCATCTCCGGGAACCAGAATCAGGGCGTGGAAATCGAGGGCGGCGGGGCGACCGGGAACTCGCTCCAAGGCAACCTCATCGGCACCAACGCGGCCGGAACAGCCGCTCTCCCGAACTCCACGGGCGTTGACATCCAGGCTCCGAGCAACACGGTCGGGGGGACCGGTGCGGGGGCGGGTAACGTCATTTCCGGGAACGATGGCGCGGTGACTATCGGGGGGAGCGGGAACTCGCTCCAGGGCAACCTCATCGGGACCAACGCCGCCGGCACCGCCGCCGTCCCCAACTCACTCGGCGTTCACGTCTTTGGCGGCGACAACGCGGTCGGCGGGCTCGCCACGGGGGCGGGCAACGTCATCGCGTACAACGGATCAAGAGGTGTTGGTGTGGCCTTTGGTGGCGCCGGCAACGCGATCCTAGGAAACTCGATCTTCTCGAACTCCGCTCTCGGGATCGATCTCAACATCGACGGGTTCACCGCCAACGACGCTCAAGACCCGGACACAGGGTCCAACAATCTACAGAACTTCCCGGTCGTAACCGTTCCAGGAGCGGTGCCGTCTCCCGTCACCGGGACGCTCAACAGCAACCCGAGCAGTTCGTTTCGCATAGAGCTCTTCGCCAACTCCTCGTGCGATCCCTCTGGTTACGGCGAGGGCCAGACATTCCTCGAAGCAGTGGAGGTCACCACGGACTCGAACGGCGATGCTTCCTTCTCCGAGGTCCTCGAGGGCCGACAGGCCGATGACAAGATCTCCGCCACCGCAACCCGCCTCGCGAGCGATGTACCGACGGACACGAGCGAGTTCTCGTTGTGTGCTTCCCCACCCGCGGTCTCGGACGACGACGAAGACGAGGTCGAGAACGGCACCGACGACTGCCCCGGCACCGCAGAGGGCGCCACCGTCGACGAGAACGGTTGCTCGGCGGATCAACGAGACGACGACAAAGACCTCGTCCTAGGTGCTAACGACGACTGCCCCGGCACCGCAGAGGGCGCCACCGTCGACGAGAACGGTTGCTCGGCGGATCAACGCGGTGGTCGGAGCGGTGGTAGAGGTGGATCCCGCCCCGATCCGCAGCCGAGCACCAACCCATCACCGGAGCCGCCTGCATCCAACCCACCACCCGCAGAGAACCCTGCACCTCCACCGAGCTGTTCGGCCGCCGCCCGCGAGTTGGGACTGAACCTCGTGGTTGGAACCAACGCAGACGACGAGTTGGTGGGCACCGATGAGGCCGACTTGATCTGTGCCAAGCGCGGGAACGACGAAGTCAGAGGTGGTGGAGGAAATGACATCATCTGGCTCGGCGCCGGCGATGACCATGCGATCGGCGGCCAGGGCGCCGATGAGATCCGCGGTGGCCCCGGCACAGACACGGTCGAAGGCAGCAGCGGACACGACGTGATCTACCTCGGGCGGGGCAACGACATCGCCGAAGGAAACTCAGGCAATGACGTGCTCTACGGACAGGAAGGAAACGACGACCTCAAGGGCGGGCCCGGTGATGATCAACTCTTCGGAGGCATTGGGGTCAATTCCTGTTCTGGTGGGCCGGGCTCGAACTCCGAGCACAGCTGCGAGCCCTAAGAAGTGGGGGCTGAGAGAGTCGCCAGGGAATCGAACCCTGAACCTACGGATAAAGAATCCGTAGGTCGGGAGTTCTCAATACTTCGCATCAGTGCGCATTGGTAACGCGCTCGTGTGGGTTCTTTCTGGGAACGAATAACTTGAGGAACGACCGATGGTGCCTCTGACCTGCGCTTTAAGGGTGGGTCGCCAGGGAATCGAACCCTGAACCTACGGATTAAGAGTCCGTTGCTCTGCCAATTGAGCTAGCGACCCGCCGGGGGAGTCTAACGAGGGGTTCTCCCCCCGTTTACTCCGCAAGGATCCGGTCTATCGCCACCTGCAGGTCGAGCCCCCTGCCCTCCTGGTGCAGCTCGTTGAACTTCACCGAGCCCAACCGTTTCCTCAGTTGCTCCCAGTAGGGGCGCAACAGATTCTCTTCGAAGAACCAGAGCGGCACACCGATCCTCTCGCGGGCCCTCTCGGCCGTACCGAAAGCTCTCGCCGCCTCGACGTCGTTCTGCCGCAGAGTCTCGTTCGCCGCCCAATCCTCCACGCACTCGATCAGGTCCCATTTGCCCCCGAGCTGATTCCACAGCCGGGTGCTCTCCTTTATGTACAGGCCGGCGTCCTTCGGGTTGCCGGCTTCACGATGAGTGACCCCCAGGTTGAGAAACGAGCGCGCCACTCCCTGTTGATCCCCTTCTTCCTCGAAGGCTTTCATCGATTCTTCGAGCAGCGCTATCGATCGGTTCCAGTCTTTCTCCACCGCTGCAACGCGACCGAGGTTCTTCAATGCCTGAGCCTTGCCCTGAGTGTCATTGAGTTCGACAAACAGCTCGAGCGCTTGCTCGTACAGAACCCGGGCCTCCGAAATGTCACTCCGTTCGAAGGAGAGGTGACCAAGGACGTTCTTTAGTGTTGCGATCCCTTCGCGATCCTTGGCCTTGTGTGCGATCGCGAGCGCCGAGAGGTAGTAGGACTCGGCGTTGAGCGGGTCCGCCGTCGCGTGCGCGATCTCTCCTGCGGCGAACAACCCACGCGCGGCGTACTCCGGAGCGCCTTTGTGCGCCATCGACGAGACCTTCTCGGCCCAGCCCTTCGCTTCGATCAGATAGGCACGAACGGTCCAGAAGTTCCACATCGCATAGACGAGGCGGAGGAAGGGGTTGGCATCTTCTTGTTCGGCGCTCCAAGCCAACGCCGCGTGCAGATTGTCGTGGTCCGTATGAAGGGCTTGGAGCCACTTGGCCTGATTCGGCCCCCGCAACTCTGCTTTCGCACCTTCAGCTAGTACGAGGAAGTACTTCGCATGCAGAGAACGGATGCGCCGTTCTTCCCCGCTGGTCCTCAGCTGCTCCAGGGCATATTCGTGAAGGGTCTCTAGCATCGTGAAGCGTGGCTCGCCGTCGGGTGATTCCACTTGGCGGAGCAGGCTCTTGTCCACTAGTGAGGTCGCCACCGTGAGCACATCTATGTCGTGATCTGGATCGCAGACGTGCTCGACAGCATCCAGGGATCGGCCACCGACGAATACCGCGAGCCGAGCGAACAGTGTTCGTTCGTCCTGGTCGAGAAGTTCGTAGCTCCAATCGATCGCGCTCCTCAACGTCTGTTGGCGCGCAGGGAGGTCCCGGTAGCCGCCGGTCAAGACCTCGAAGCGACTGCTCAAGCGCTCGAGTAATTGCTGTGGTGTCAGGATCCGTATCCGTGCAGCAGCAAGTTCGATCGCGAGAGGCAGTCCGTCTAAGCGCCGACAGATCTCGACGATCGCTGCGGTGCTCACTTCGTCGAGTTCGAGGTTCGGATTTGCTGATGAAGCCCGCTCCAGGAATAGCTGGACCGCGGCCGATTCCGTAGCGTTGCCGTCATCCTCACCTCGTCGCGGAAGGCTTAGCGGCTGAACCGGGAACTCGAATTCCCCGCGCAGTCGCAGCACGGCTCGACTGGTGACCAAGACTTTCAACAACGGAGCCGCCGAGAGCAGATCGGCAACTACGGGCGCTGCCTCGACGATCTGTTCGAAGTTATCCAGAACCAGCAGCGCCTCGGCCGTTGCTAGCCGGGCGGTCAAGACTTCTTTCAAACTTCGGCGGTCCTCTTCGGGTATCCCCATCGCATGTGCGATGGCTGCGGGGACCATCTGAGGATCGACGACTAGCGCCAGGGGAGCGAAGTGGACGCCGTCGTTGAATCGATCCGTCAAAGAATGGGCGACTTCGATCGCGAGACGGGTCTTTCCGATGCCTCCCGGCCCCACGAGGCTGACCAGCCGCACCCCCTGCGTCATGAGTAGCGAGGAAACGTTCTGCATCTCCCGGTCGCGGCCGACCAGCGCAGTAGGTACCACCGGGATGTCGCTCGAACGGGTTCGGAGATCGATCGTTACCTCGCTGGCCCCCGTTTCGAAGCGCTCGCTCAGCAGCAGCGCCATGTCGTTCTGGACCAGCGCGGCGAGCTCGGCGGGTGTGCTGAACGATTTGTAGGAGACCTCAGACGTGTGCTTGATGCGCTCCAAAAGCTCCCGCAGCCTCGGGTCTCGATCTGGGGCCGGCTCCTTTATGTAGATCAACTTCGGATGGCGCCCCGCTGACAGGAATTCATCCTCCAGCCCGGAGATCTCCATCTCGGGCGCGACCCAGCCGTAGCTCTCCCAATAGATGCCCACGAAGATGTGGCTCTGTTCGAGATATGCGCGGTACAGATCACGCGGGGGATGGGGCCGGGCCCCAAGCTCGAAAAGGACGGCGATCAGATGCAGACGTTCGATCGCCTCTTTGACTGCGGCACGCTCGGGTTCGAGCTCCTTGATAGTTGAGCTGATGAACACCCGGAGCCGCTGGTCGGGGGTGCGTATGACCGCGCTGGAGTACCGGTCGGACTGGTCCATGCTCAGAGCAGTCTAGGTATCGCGTGAGGGTTTCGGAGCCGACCTACCTGCGAGCCGGGATGACCCCTTTGTTCCTGCCCTGGTCCAGTGACAGAGCGCGGCCATCGCTAAGGAGCAGCGCAACTTTGCTGTCACTTTCGATCTCGTACTTGACCTGCTTCCCCGCGAGGCAAGCGTCCTCGGCATCGATCTGGAGCCTCCGGACGTTCTTTAGGGTTCCGCTCAGAGAGTTCTTCTTCGTCACGGAGTCGTACTCGAGGAGGTTCCGATACTCGCCCTCCCAGGGAACCGGATCCGGTCCCGCCGTTATGCCCTCTTCGGTCACCTCGGTGACGCCACCGCAAGCACCGGTCGTGAGGTCCACGTCTATCCACTTCTTCGCCAGGTGGCCGCGGATCTTGGAGATCCAGTAAGCGCGGTCGTGGCGGATCCCGTACTTGGGACTCCAGAGGAACCGCATAGTGCGGAACGAGACCCGAGCCGGGTTCGTCACCAGGGTTAGATCCGCCGTCCACGCGGCCTCCTTGCGCCAGTCATCGGTCAGACCAAGCGTGAAGTGCTCGGCTGCAGGATGGAGGAAGTAGATGTAGGGAGGCGAGCTCGCCCGGAACTTAGCGGCCATCGCTTGATGGGTGTGCGTGTGGACCAGTTCGTCGGCACCCGAGTAGAGGAGGGCCGCCGGAACATGCCGGAGGTTCTTCACGTAATTGATGACGTTGCCGATCGCGCCGGACTTGCAATCACGGTCCTGCTGGCGTGGAGTGCCGTTGTAGCAATCGCCGGTGAACCCAACCCATGAGATCACTCCCGCAAAGCGATCCGGGTATGCCATCGCCATCCGGTAGGCGCCGTAACCTCCCATCGAGTACCCGCCCGAATAGACCTTTTTCGTGTCGATGTCGTAGGTCTTCTCGACGTCGGCCATCACATCGAGCACGTCTCGTTCTGAGATATCCGAGTAGTAGCCGAGCGGCCCTCGCCCAAGAGGCACCACGACCACCCGGTTCTGCTCTTCGCCCATCACCCGCTGCATGCCTGGTTGGTCGACGAGGCTCGCGTGGTTCGCGTTACATCCGTGCAGCGCCAACTGCATGCTGTGGGGGCCGGGTTGATCCGGGATGTAGATGCCGTAGGGCTGATAGCGACCGAAGAAGTGGAACTCCTGCTCGCACACCTCGCCCGAGTCTCCGTGACGCCCGAACTCGGCCGTGTAACTCATGCCCTCGCCCTTTCGCAGCGTGTAGTCCGACACGTACACGCGTTGATGGAAACCGGCGACGTCTTGGGCAAGCTTCGTCGCTCCACTTTCCAGATCGGCGACGGCGACCTCGTAGCCGAACTCCGAGATGTCGCCTTCGCTCAGCGCGACGGCCTGCTTGTCGTCCCACCAGGTTCCCGTCGCGGTCTCCTCGTCCGGTCCGCGGAACGCGACGTTCATCACGGTTCCGTCCGACTGGGCCGTGACCGCCTGCAACCTCCACGTATCTCCGGCGGGCTTCGGGATCGATCCCTTGATCAGATTGGTCTTCGGATCACCTTTGTCGAACCTGTGGATCTGGTCCCAACCCGCGCTCGTGATTCCGAGACCCTCCCACTCGCCTCCGCCGGTCGAGGTGTCGTTGTCGGTGTCGATCGCAACGGCGGCGACTGTCGAGTCCGCGTTGTAGAGAGCCCCGAGCTCGAACACCACGGCGAGAGAGTCTCCCTCGATGCCGACCTTCAGATCGATGATGTCGGCGGTGTTCTCTTGGCCTTCGGGGTACCGCTCGTCTCCGGCCGGGCGTGACAAGAGCCCGGTAGATGGTGCGGTCGGATCGGAGGTGTCGGCACCGTAGTCGTCGTAGACGTAATCGCGATAGATGACCGCTCCGTTGCAGATATCCACGGTGCCGGCGGTCCAGGACCCCTTTCCGCACGATTGCACAGTGGCGGAGCCGGACGGACCAGAAGAGGCGGGCATAACCGGTAGGAGCGCCACCACGAGCGCGATACCTAAAGGACCAGCCCACCTGTCAGCCGCCATGACCATCTCCTTTTCCTAACCCACTTGTGCCCGCTTCGGGGACGACCCATGCTTGTCGCGGGGGAGAAGGAGCTATGCAGATGGCTATCTCGGTGCTGATCGTTGACGACGTCCCGGATATGAGAACACTTCTGCGTTTAGCGATGGATAGGCACGGCGGCTTCGATGTGGTGGGGGAAGCCTCCGACGGATACGAAGCCATCGAGATGGCTGACCGGCACAAACCCGATCTGGTGCTCCTCGATATGGCGATGCCCAATCTGGACGGACTCTCGGCGATCCCGCGGATCTACGAGGTGTCGTCGGATAGTCGAATCCTCGTCCTGTCGGGATTCCAAGCCGAGGTAATGGCAGAGCAGGCGGTCAAGCTCTGCGCCATGGGCTTCATCGAAAAAGGGCGTCATCCCAACGACATCATGAAGGCGTTGGAAACCGTCTATGCGGCTCCCTCGAAGGACGACTGCAGACGGTTGTGATCTATTCGACGTTGTAGGTCTTGGTGCGGGCCGGGGTATCTCGAACCAGGGATCCGGGCCGCAGGGTCTCGTTCGGCTCGATCTCCTGCAAGAGCTCACTGATGATGCTCTTGGCTGCTTCCAGGGTCTGATCGAGAGCATCGCGCCCCTTGTTCTCCTGTCCTAGCTCGAACGCGTACTTCGCCACTGCGAGGCCCTGCACGATGTCGTCGTTGATCTGCAGCGCCTGCTTGCGACGCTGCTGGGCCTCGGCAAGAGCCACCTTCAGTTCGGCCGCCCTCGTTTTCTCGAGCGCGAGCTCGGTCATTGCGCCCACACCCCGGATGATGTCGGACTCTTCGGTTCCGAAGAAAGGTGCATATTGGTTCGCCCACACCACCAAAGATCCTTCCGGGTAGCGGAACACCATCGTGTCGTTCATCTCGTTGCCGTCTTCCCGCGCCAGTAGTTCGGGGATCGCCGAGGTCATCTCCGGAGTCGTGTCGAGACTGTCGATCAGTCTTCCCTCTTTGTCGACGAACGCGACCCCGCGCGCGCCGACGATCTGGGAAACGTGAGGCATGATCCCTTGAGTGACCTCGCGTTCGGCCTCGGCTGAGAGCAGGGCGACGATCGCTCGTCTCATGTCCTCTACTGGCCGTTTACGCCAGGCCGCTCTCATGAATTCGGGAGGGCTGTAGCCGACGAAGAGCGTTAGAACCGCGACGAGCCCTAGGAGAGAGTTGACGATCTGGACGCCTTCGGACTGCTCGCCTCCGGAAAAGCCTGAGGCGATGATGATGACGCTGAGGAGCGTCGCTGCGATGCTCATCAGCCGCATCCGTTTCCGGGCGATACGCGACTGCCCGTTTCCGGCCTTCCACAATCGAACCGCCATAATCGTCGACAGAACGACCCACTGCGTGATGAACGCGACCAGGAAGGGCAGCAAGGAACGCGGTGTCGGTTCGCCTTCCTCGGGGAAGCCCCCCAACAGGAAGATCCATACGACAACGATTCCAGTGAGCGTCAGAGCCAGGATCCGGAGGGGCCGGATCTTGATCTGGAAAGCGGCCGAGAACCGATAGAGGAAGTACGGGAACAACACAAGGATCGCGATGTCGACCTTAACGAGGAGATCGCGCGTCGCGCTTGCCTCCTCGGGGATCAACAGGCCCAACCCGCTTACGAGACCGAGGACCCCGAACGTGCCGGCCATCCAGGCCCCTGGAGCCGTCGGCTTCTTGCGCCACTCGAGGAAGGAGAGGAGCGCGAGCAGGATGTAGACGACGAGGGTGAAGTAGCGCAGGAATTCGATCACGGCTTCGAGGTCCATTGGCACTCCATGCTAGGGGGAGCTAGGGCGACCGACCGGATTCGAACCGGCGACATCCTGGACCACAACCAGGTGCTCTAACCTAGCTGAGCTACGGCCGCCATGGTGCATCAAGAGACTAGCGGGTGGCGGCTGCTTCCGGGTCGATCCTTTCTTCCTCCTTGCGGGCACCGCGTGCGTACCCGAACGTGAGGCCCAGACCGAATAGAGCAACCAACGCCGCTCCGATGAACGAGCCTCGGTACCCGACTGCATCGGCAAGGGTTCCCGCCGCGATCGCACCGATACCGAAGGCCGCGTCGAAGAAAGCGGTGAACGTTCCGACCACGGCCCCTCGCTCGGTTGGGGGAGCGCTCCGGATCGCGAGGGTCATGAGCGCGGGGAACGCGAGCGAATGACCGAGCGAGAAGACCCCGGTGGCCACGAACAGGCCCACCGGAGTGCCCCAGATCCCCATGATCCCCAGGCCGATCGCGGTGCATGTCAATGCGGTGCGGGTCGATCGGCGTGGTCCCAGGATGTCGGGAAGTCGAGCTCCGAAGCCACGGATCAAAAGGACGATCGCGGAGTGAAACGCGAACACGTAACGGGAGCCCTCCATGCCGAGCGACAACGCATACAGGGTTACGAAGGAAGAAAACGTCGCAAGGGCCCAGATGTGCGTCGCAAGGATGGAGCCTGGTCGGAGCGCAGCGGGGTGCACGATCCGGCCCGGCGGTCCTTCGGCAACTCCCGGGGGCCGCGTGTCCGGCACGACGAAGCCGACGACCCCGGCGACCATGGCGCTGGCGCCGGCAGCGAGCCAGACGGAGTGGAAGCCCGCGGCCTCTAACAGCGGTTCGGCGAACACGGGGCCGAGAGCCAACCCCCCGAACAACGCCAGGGAGAAGTAGCTAAGTGCTTCACCGCGTCGTGCGTCGGGCGCCAAATCGTTCACGACGCTGGCGACACCCACGTAGAACGCCGCCTCGCCGACACCTGTGATCAAGCGCAGGATGATCAAAGGCACGAGAGCATCTGTCAGGGCGTATCCGGCCACGGTCAGCCCGACCCCCAATCCGCCGCCGATGATCAGGATCCTGCGTCCGCGCCGGTCGCTCACCCGTCCTACGAACGGGCGCAGGAGCACCGCGGTGATCGCGAATGCTCCGGTTGCAAGTCCCACCGCAACGTTTCCGGAAGCGAGTGGCCCCTCGACGTAACGCGGGAGTACGGGAAGGATCGCCCCGACGGTGAGGAAATAGGCGAACGTCGAGAACGTGACCAACAGGAAGACCGGCGAGACGACTTTCTCGCGCGCGTCGCTAGAAGCCTTCCCTTGTGTCATGGAAGGGGGAAGGTACTAGGCCTTTCGGCCGGTCATCGCCAGCAACTTCGTCTGTTGATCTGCGCCGTCCTGCACTTCAACCTTGTCCCCGAAAGCCCCAGCGCTGCGCCAGGCTTCTGCTTGCGGTTCGAGATAGGCGTGTGCGAAGTCCACGAGCTCGGGGTCGAGAGAGTCGTCGACGCCGAGCCCACGCGCAAGGTCCCACGAATGGATCACGTGATCGGTAAGAACCTGCGAGATGTAATCGCGCCCCGGGATGTCACCGAAGGACACGTGCACGGTGCGTTCTTCGACGCCGGCCTGTTCGACGGCGGTGACGGACTCCTGCGCTGCCTGCTCCCACGCCTTCTTGGGGTCGGCCCCCAGAAGATCACCATCGAACGCGTCCCCTACTTCTTCGATGGTCTTCCCAGCGAGCAGAGGAGTGACCCATTTGTCTTCGTTCACCAGGTGATTGACGAGGGTGTGGACATCCCAGTCGCTGCACGGCGTCGACGCTTTCCACCCAGTGTCGGGGACCTGGTGAACCAGGCCGCCGAACATGTCGACAGCCCGACGATAGAGATCCTTGAGGTCGCTCATTTGCTGGAGAGCCAGGGTTCGGGCAGGTCGTAGAACTTGATGTCTTCGACCAGAGACATCGATTCCTCGAACGCCTTCTTCAGGTGCTCGGGCATCTCTTTCTTCTCGCCGACCCTCGCTTCGGCTTCGGAGGTGAAGTAGATGAGGTCCGTGTACGAGTCGGGCGTGTCCCAGATCCGGTAGGCGCCGATGACATCGGGTCTAACCTTGGCCATCTCGTCCTCGAACTGTTGGTCGACTTCCTCCATCTTCTTTCGGTCCTTGGTGCGACCCCGCATGATCTGGACGAAACCAGCATCGTCCGATCCGCCGCCGCCTGGCCCCCATTCGTTGACGTCGCTCGAGTTCGTGAACGTGGCGTCCTCGAGGTACTGCTCGGTTTCCGACCACCATTGACCCTGCTCGGGACGATCGGAGTTCTTCTGAGCGGCTTCTTCGGATTCGAATCGCGCTGCCAGGATGAACGTTCCGTCCGGCGTTACGCCACCGGTTGCTCCGAGGAATCCGGCCGCCCCCGGCTTCAGCTCCTCTTCCCACCGATCGTTCTGTTTCTGTAAACCGGCCGGGTCGGTACAGCGGCCCGAGATTATCTGAACGAACATGGCGACCTCCTGGTCCGGGGACGTTAGGTCGAAGGTACTCCTGCAAAGGCGAGAGGCAAAGTCGGGCGGGTAGGGTGGGTCCATGGCCGACTACACGAAGGCTTACTCCGAGAGCCGCGAGCGTTGCTGCAACCTCGTTTCACAGGCAGGTGAGGAGGGCCTCTCCAAGAAAGTCCCGGCTTGTCCCGACTGGACGGTCAAGGAACTGTTGTCACATGTGATCGGTGTGGCCGCCGACTCGGTTGCAGGCAACGTCTCGGAAATGGGCGGAGACGAGTGGACCGAGGCACAGGTATCCGAGAGACGGGAGCGGCCGCTCGAAGACCTGATCAGTGAATGGAAAGAGCACGCGACCCTGATCGAGTCCACCCTCAACACCATCCATCCGGCCCTGGCCGGTGGACTCATCGGGGACTTGATCACACACGAACACGACCTGCGTGGCGCCCTGGGTCAGCCGGGAGCGCGTGGAGCTGCAACATTGGAGCTACCCACCTACACATACATACGGTTCTTCGGTACCCGAGTGAAGAAAGCCGGCCTGGATGCCGTCGCGGTGAAGGCGGATGGTCTCAGCTGGGTGGCCGGTGCCGGCGATCCGGTGGTGTCGGTCTCGGGAGAGCCTTTCGAGATCCTTCGTTCGCTGACCGGGCGCAGAACCCGGGACGAGGTTCGAGGCTTGGAGTGGAAGGGCGACCCGGAGCCGTATCTAGAGGTCTTCTCCCAGTACAACTACACGGGAACCCCACTCAACGAATAGCCAAGCCTCGTTCAGGGCGCCGGTCGTGTACACGATGGGACAATAGGGCGATGGACGAAGAGTTGGAGCAGCAGGCGGAGGACGTCTTCGGACCGAACGTCTGGCTGGTCGACGAGATGTATCGCAAGTGGCTCGAGAACCCCAAAGCCGTGGGGGAGACCTGGCGGGACTTCTTCGAGGACTACAAACCAGGTCTCGGAGAGGCCGGGGAAGCAGGGAAGCCCCCGACGTCGGCCTCTGAAACCGTTACGGATGCCAAGCCGATCGAACAGCCCAAGCCGGCGCCGAGCCCGGTCCCGGAGGAGGCCTCCCCGCTAAGAGGCGTGGCCGCGCGTATCGCAGAGAACATGGAAGCGTCCCTCGGGGTACCGACGGCGACCTCGGTGCGAACGATGCCGGCGAAGTTGCTCGAGGAGAACCGGCGGATCGTCAATCGTTTCCTCGCCGGTCGGCGCGGCGGGAAAGTTTCTTTCACCCACATCATCGGCTACGCGATCCTCAAGGCGCTCGAAGCGCGTCCTGCGATGAAGGCGTCTTACGTCGAAGTGGATGGCCAGCCGCACATCGTTCATCGCAAACAGGTGAACTTCGGTTTGGCGGTCGACGTCGAGCGCCCGGATGGATCGCGCATCCTGCTCGTCCCGAACATCAAGAACGCGGAGCAACTCGACTTCGCTAGCTTCTGGTCCGCGTACGAGGAGCTGATCCGAAAGGTCAAGACGAACAAGGTCGATCCCGACGATTTCGCCGACACGACCGTGACGTTGACGAATCCGGGAACCGTCGGTACGAGTCTCTCGGTCCCGAGGTTGATGCCGAAGCAAGGATTGATCGTCGGCACAGGGTCAATCGGTTACCCACCCGAGTACGAAGCCTCTGATCCGCGGGCGCTTGCTCAGATCGGTGTCAGCAAGGTCCTCACCGTCACGAGCACCTACGACCACCGCGTGATCCAGGGAGCGGAATCAGGGCAGTTCCTCGGTTACATCCACGAGCTTCTACTGGGCAACGATCGCTTCTACGACGAGATCTTCGCGGCGTTGAAGATCCCGTACGAGCCCGTCACCTGGGATCGAGACAGCGCGGCGATCGAAGGCACCGATGCCGAGCTCGAGAAGCAGTCACGGGTGATCCAGCTGATCAACATGTACAGGGTCCGAGGACATCTCCTCGCTGACCTGAACCCGATCGCGTGGGAGATCCTGAGTCATCGCGAGCTCGACCTCACGCACCACAGACTGACCGTTTGGGACCTCGATAGGGAATTCCTTACCGATCTACCCGGCCCCCGCAGGCAAACCTTGAGACAGATCATCGACACCCTCCGAGAGGCCTACTGCCGCACCATGGGTGTCGAGTACATGCACATCTCGGATCCCGACGAGAAGCAGTGGATCCAGGTGCGGGTCGAGTCGGGGGTCGCAGACGATCTCCCCAGTGACGAGAAGAAGCACATCCTCGAGCGATTGAATGCTGCCGAGGCCTTCGAACGGTTCCTTCATTCGAAATACACCGGTCACAAGAGGTTCTCTCTGGAGGGAGCGGACAGCCTGATCCCGATGCTCGACACACTGCTCGAGCGCGCTGCCGGTGCGGGCATGGTCGAGGTGGTCATGGGGATGGCGCACCGTGGCCGGTTGAACGTTCTGGCGAACGTGGTCGGTAAACCGCTTAAGGAGATCTTCAAGGAGTTCGAAGGCGATATCGACGAGGACACCGTGCAGGGCTCGGGTGACGTCAAGTACCACCTCGGCATGACCGGAAGGTTCACCGCCCGAGGTGGGAACGAACTTGCGATCGTCCTTGCGTCCAACCCCTCGCACCTCGAAGCCGTCGATCCCGTGGTCGAGGGACTGACACGAGCGAAACAGGATCTCCTGGGCGAGGATGCAGCTGACCGCGTTATGCCGGTTCTCTTGCATGGCGACGCGGCGTTCGCGGGACAGGGCGTGGTCGCTGAGACACTCAATATGTACGACCTTCCGGGTTATCGCGTCGGCGGCACCGTCCACATCGTCGTCAACAACAACATCGGCTTCACGACGGCGCCGAAGGCCGGACGGTCGACTACCTACGCGACCGACGTCGCCAAGTTGATCCAGGCGCCGATCATCCATGTGAATGGCGACGATCCCGAGGCGTGCGTGCGCGCCGTGAACCTCGCTTTTGCCTTCCGACAGGAGTTCGAGAAGGACATCGTGATCGACCTCGTCTGCTATCGGCGCTACGGACACAACGAGGGGGACGAGCCGGCCTTCACTCAGCCTCTGATGTACGCCAAGATCGATGAGCGGCGATCGGTTCGCAAGATCTACACGGAGAGTCTGCTCAACAGAGGCGAACTGACGATCGACGAGGCCGAGGCCTCCTTCGAGTCGTTCCGCAAGCGGTTGCAGGAAGGCTTCGAGGAAACAAAGGGGGCCGCTCCGCCCGAACCGCCAAGAGCACTGGAACCGACGCCGACCCGGGATCTCCTCACCGAGGTCGAGACCGGCGTCGCGCTCGATCGGCTCGAGCGCATCCACGAGGCGTTGACCACCTTCCCCGTTGGCTTCGAGCCTCACCCCAAGCTCCGCCGTCAGATCGAGAAGCGCCGCGACATGCTCGACAGGGATGCGATCTACTGGGCGGCCGGCGAGGCTCTTGCGTATGGCTCGTTGATGCTCGAAGGGTTCACGGTGCGGCTCGCCGGACAGGATTCCCGTCGCGGCACGTTCAGCCAACGGCATGGCGTGCTCGTCGATCACCGCACGGGCGAGGAGTACATCCCTCTCAACCATATCGAGGACGACCAGCAACCGTTCCGTTTGTACGACAGTCTCTTGTCCGAGTACGCGGCGGTCGGCTTCGAATACGGATACTCGGTGGGGAACGGCGACGCTCTCGTTTGCTGGGAGGCTCAGTTCGGCGACTTCATCAACGGGGCGCAGATCGTCGTGGACGAGTTCATCGTTGCCGGCGAAGACAAATGGAGCCAGGAGAGCGGGCTGGTGATGCTGCTGCCGCACGGCTACGAA
>DASQLQ010000075.1:0-14162 GCA_035629935.1 Actinomycetota bacterium | reverse complement strand
GCGACGTCCAGGTCGCAGCTACCGGCGTTGTCGACCGTGTCAACCTCGCTGACCGGCACGTCATTGTCGATCGTGTTCAGCCATGTGTTCGTGACGATCGCCTCGTTGGTATCGAACACGATCGATGCCGAATTCTCGATCTCTGATCCGCTGGGAAGTCCGGCGTCGGCAGAGACGCTGAACGAGACCGAGCCCTCCCCCTCCGGTGGATCATCGTTCGGAGGCAGGAAACCCGCTTCGGCATCCGTAGTCGGTTCCATGGTGACGGGATCGAGTGACTGGAAGAACCACGTCAACTCGTTCCCGTCGAGCTCGGCTTCGATCCTGACGATCAGATCGTTGTCCGGACGGAGGTCGACGTCGGTCGTCCATTCCTGGAGGCCGGGAGGCGGAACGACGAAGACATCGCCAAAGCTGACCGGTCCGAGGCTCAATGTGGACGGGTCGAGGTCTGCATGGAGGTTGTCGGTGATCCGAACCTCCTGAGCTGCAAGGGTCCCCGGATCATCGATGTTCTCGAACTTGATCTCGTACGGAAGCGGCTCGTCGCCCTCGATGTAACGCGCTTCGCCGCTGCCTTCGGGCCCCGACTTTTCGTTCGGATCGCGCGAATTCGAAACCGTGATGTCCTTCAGGGCGCTGGACGTCGACCTCGCACAGAGTTGATTGGCGTAGGCAATCGCGGCCTCGTTGTTGGCGAATTCATCAATGAGGCCCCTTCGTTGCAGCGCACGGCGAACCACTTTCTCGAAGTCGACGTCCGACATGTACGCCTGGCTCGACGTATGAGCTCCCCAGAAGAGCTCCGCAACGATCCCCCCAGGAAGGCCGAGTAACCCCGAGCTACCCCATCCGGCCGCCGCGTTGGCAGCCGCGGTGGCGTCGAGAAACTCATTCTCGTCGAAGAGGTCCTTGCTAAAGAGGCAATCGATCAGCTGGGTTCTGCTGACGAGCTGAACGCCGGCAGCTTGTGCCTCGATGACGTCGTTCGGATTCGCGATCGCCATCCTGATCCGACCCCTCGATGTCGACTCGGCGATCCTTGACCCGGCCGCCACCGAGCTCGACGACGTAACAGTGTTGCCCGCTCGAAGCATCCCCGCGAAGGCCTCGGCTGGGCCCTCCATCACCGAGCTGAACGCCTTGATCTCGCCGTTGAGCTCTGTCGTCCCTTCTAGCGTATAGCGCTCGACTCCAGCCGATGGCTCCGTCCATCCCACCGTTGGCTCCACGTGAGCACTCGCATCGGTCACTTCGTAGTCGAACGCGATGTCACCCGACAGCGGTCCGGTCACATGGAATATCCCGTTCAGCACCGCGGGAGAGTTCGTGTCGGGATCGGTTGCCTCGAGAACCTCTACGTCAACATCGATATCGGGATCGATCTTCGGAGCCGAGTCGGGGTGGATTCCCGAGTCGAATATCCGTGCTCGGAGAGTGACTTCCCCCTCCGCCTCGAACGTGATCCGCAGAGGGATGTATCCGGACATGCCGGAAGCGACGTGGGGGATGAAGAATTTGGCCGCCCGTCCCTCCTCGACGTCCTGGGTGACGACGCTTGGAGGGTTCGGCACCCTCATGCTCACCGCATCGAAGTCGGGGATCCCACTCAGCCGGATCTCTACGCCCAATCCATCGACGTTGCCCGTGTTCCCGTAGGCCAGGGTTCCGTTCCACGGTTGCTGAGGACGCGCGAAACGTGGGCCATTTATCGCTACCCAAAGGTCGGGCTCGCGGGCAGACTCGACCGAGAAACCCCCGGGGATGGTGGCAGATCCACCATCTTGGTCGACCGTTACGTCCCAACGCTCAGCGGCCGCTCCGGTTAGATCGAGTACGGCCCGGAAGCTCCGACCGTCCTCGGCAACGGCGACGTCTTCGGCAACTATGTCGGTTTCGCCATCTCGCGAGAGAGTCAGTCCAACTCCCGGCGCAAAGTTCATGCCGTGCACGAACACCGTGACGCAGCAAGCCGCGCCACCCTCGTCCGGGTAGA
This sequence comes from Actinomycetota bacterium, assembly GCA_035629935.1. Taxonomy (GTDB): domain Bacteria; phylum Actinomycetota; class CADDZG01; order CADDZG01; family WHSQ01; genus DASQLQ01. The sequence continues at coordinate 12,166 of DASQLQ010000075.1, read as the reverse complement.
GCGAGTCGGCCTCGAAGACCGGCGCCGCCCCGCAGATGGCAGGGTTTCCACCGCCGCCCGCAGCGACCGTCAGTGTCGTGTTCGTTCCCGCGTAGGAGACCTCGTAGTGGTTGCCGTCCGGAACCGCCGTGCCGTCAACGGTGGCGAAAGTGCCGTTCCTGGTCGCGTGGGTGAGGATCTGGAACTCGTCGTCAACCTCGGGCGTGAACAACTCGTCTGTGCAGATATCCAGCGTGCCTCCCAGCGTCGCTGCGCCGGAGATCGCCAGCTTGTCGAACTGGGTGCCGGCGGTGAGTCCGCCGACCTCGACCGCGAGCGTTCCTCCCGCCGTCTGCGAATACGCACCAGAGACGTTGATGATCCCGGCTGATCCCCCCGGAGCGACGGTCCCGTCGTTCGCCAGGGCCGGGCCGACCGTCCCGACTCCGGACAACGTGCCACCCTGGATGTCCACTGCAGTCGTCGCTGTGATGACCGCGCCGCTCCCCCCGAGGGTCGTAGCCCCGCTGGTCTGAACCAGAGTGCCGGAATCCTCGAACAAGGTCTCGCTGCTGGCGACCGCGATCTCGCCCCCGGCATTCGTATGAGTCGCGTTCGTTCCGCCCAGACGTAATGCCTGGTCGACATCGATAAATCCATCGACGGCGTTGGTGACGTTGCCCTTCAGGTGTCGGAATGTGTCTCCTCCACCGCTGCCACCACCGCCCTCCTCGGACAGGATCGTCCCCGTGTTGGTGAGGGTCCCGTTGGTGATCTCGAGGGTGCTGGCCTCGCCGGCACATCCGGGCATGCCGACCGTGGTCAGGGTGATGTCGCCGGCATTGGTGAAGCTCTGACTCGCAGTTACCTTGGCGGATTGAATCGCCAAGCATGTATTGACGCTATAGGGCGCCCTCGCTTCGATGATGAGATCCTGGCCCGAGGCGATGTTGCCGCTAAGCGTCGTGTTCTCGCCCGCCGTGCGGATCTTGCTGGCTCCGGTGCCGGTGTAGTTGAGCGCCGAGTTCTCGACGTAGACGGGGTCCGAGAACGATGTGGTGCCGCCGCCCTGGTTGAAGGTGTTGCCGTCGTCGAGGGAGATGTGGCCGGAGCCCGCCACCGTGATCTCGCCGTCGTCGTTGGTGAAGGTCGCACCGGTGCCCGCCGGCATGTAGAGCCGTTTCGCGTTGGCGATGTCAACGGTCCCGCCGTCGTTGAGGAACGTTGCCGCGGCGTCGTAGTTGGTGTTGAAGTCGATGTCGACGACGCCACCGTCAGTGTTGGTGATGTTGCCCCGAAGCTTGCGAAAGGTGTCGTTGCCCCCGCCCTGGCCCTCCTCTGATCGGATGGTTCCGGCATTCGTCAAGGTGCCGCCCGTAGCTTCGAGCATGGTGGTTTCCAAGCCGCAGCCGGGGGTGCCCACAGCGGTCAGGACGATCCCTCCGTTGTCCCCGATCTGGCCTCCATCGGCAGTGGTCAGAGATGCGTCCGCATGCGGCAAGCATGAGCTGACGTTTAGGAATCCGTGCGACTGGATCGTCAGGGTCTGGGTCCCAGAGGCCGCTCCGAGGTCGATGGAATTGACGGTGGCGGCGAAGCCCGAGACCGTGACGGCGTAGGTCCCCTCGAGCGTGATGCAAGCGTTGTCGTCAGACCCCGGAACGCCGTTGTCCCAGTTGCCGCCGATGTTCCAAGCCCCACCGCCTGCATTGGTCCATGAGGTTTCGCAGTCTTGGGCCTGCGCAACTCCCACCGGGAGGCTCATAGCCGCCAAAGCGACGGCCACCGCGATTCGCGCGAACGAGATTCTTCTATCCGTGGCTTCCCACATCAGCCTCTCCTTGCGCACCTAGCCCCAGTCGAGTTCAACCTGCTTCGGTACCGACGGCAAGGGCCTTCTGATGAACAGATGAGTCCTAAACCCGACATCGCCCGTGCCTTCATGAATAGACCCCGCCAACTCCATAGACGCCACTAGCCGTTTGGCGTATGAGTAATTCGAGAAAAGGGGCTCTCAATGGCGTCCTTGAAAACGGCCGACTATCGATCGATCCTGGCGCTCCTAGACAACGTCGGCCGGGCCCCCGACCTGGATGGATTCCGTCAGACGGCACTCACCGGGCTGGCACACCTGATTCCCAGCGATCAAGTCGGATACAACGAGATCGACTTCAGGGCCGGCAGCGCGATCGTGATCGACATCCCCGAGCCTTTCGTGTGGGATGAGACGGAAAGGCTTTTGGCCGAATACGCATACGAGCACCCGGTCATCTCCCACTACCAGAACACGGGTGATCTTCGGGCGCTGATGATCTCTGATTTCCTCTCGCGACGTGATTTCCATCGATTGACGATCTATAACGAGTGCTACGCGCGCCTGGGCGCGGAGGATCAGCTCGCGATCGGCCTCCCCGGCCCGCCTTGGATGGTCATCGGGATCGCTTTCAATCGCAGTAAGAACTTCACCGAACGCGACAGAGAGATCCTCGACCTGGTGGCTCCTCACTTGATGCACCAGTATCGCAATGCGATCGAGCGGTCGCGGCTCACGGCGGCGATCCAGACCGCATTCGCGACGTATCCGCGAGGCGTCATCCTTTTCGAGTTGGATGGCTCCGTTGGTCTGGTTACGAACAAGGCCCAGCAATACCTGGCGGATTTCTTTGGCGACAGCGGCAGTCGGCTCCCCGACGAGTTGGATCACTGGCTGGAGTTGCGCCGCATGCCGCAGGTCGAGGATCTCGACACCAACCCCATCTTCTACAAGAAGGTCGGCGAGAAGAGCCTCCGCGCCACTCACTTACCCAGCGAGTCTTTGGACCACCCCGAGATGCTGGTGATCGACGTCCGACCTCGCGAGATAGACGCCCAGGCGCTTCTTCGTCTCGGGTTGACTCCCCGTCAGATCGAAGTCCTACACGCGGTCTCGCGCGGATCGAGCAACCGCGACATCGCCGAACGGATGGACGTATCGATGGCGACCGTCAAGAAGCACCTCGAAGAGATCTACTCACGGCTCGGTGTCTCATCCCGGGCTGAGGCAGTAGCCATCGCTTTCGACGCGAACTGGGACCTCGGCTAGCAAGACCTGGGATGCTCCATTGCATGTCAACAGCACCGAGGCTGATCTTCCTGCACGTCCCTCGCACCAGCGGCACCACGCTGCACGCGATCATGGCCCGCCAGTACCCGCGGGAGGCGATCCATGACGCGGAGCTCTTCCTTCCGGACGACGTCGAGCGATTCAGAAGTTTGCCTGAAGAAGCTCGGGCTCGCATCCGGGTGCTCAAGGGGCATATGGCATTCGGCTTGCACGGATCGATGCCGGGCCCGAGCCGCTACCTCACTATGGTGCGCGATCCGATCGATCGCCTCGTTTCCTACTACTACTACGTCAGGAGACGACCGCAGGCAGCGCTGCACGAGTACGTGAAAGGCGTCGACCTGGCGACGTTCGTCCGAGATGGGGCGGCTCGAGACCACACGGACAACTCCTACGTACGGTTCTACTCCGGCGAGCCCTTCGTTGAGATGGGCACGATCGACGAAGTGTTGCTGGAGAAAGCCAAGGCAAACCTTGCGAACCATTTCGCCGTCGTTGGTCAACAGCGTCACTTCGACGAAACCATCTTGATGTTGAAGGACGAGTTTGGTTGGAAGACGCCCTACTACCAAAGCGAGAACGTGACGGCCGGCAGGCCGAAGGTGCAAGACATCGATGACGGCACAAGGAAGGTCTTGGACGATCACACCAGATACGACCGGGAGATCTTCGACTTCTGCTTGAAGCTGTATCAACACAAGCTGAATGCCATGCCGGATGGGTTCGAAAGAGAAGTGCGCCTCTTCAAGCAGAAAAACCGAGTCGTACAGAAAGCTTATCCGCGGATCAAACGTCTCCGTCGCAAGCGCTGACCAATCCCGCGAACACACTCGTTCGTACAATCTGCGAAGCCGGAACTCTTGGGGAGGGATACCGATGCAGGCATTCGCGCGTCGTCTCGGATCATTCGACCACCTTGGTCTGCTCGGATTAAGGATCGGCGTGGGGGTTGTCATGGCCTGGCACGGGTGGCAGAAGGTCGATGGCGGAGTGACGAACTTTGCCGGCTTCGTCGAGTCACTGGGCATCCCGGCCCCCACTTTCATGGCCTATCTAGTCACCGGTCTCGAGCTACTCGGCGGACTGGCGTTGGTGATCGGTGTGCTGACGCGCGTTATCGGAGGCTTGATCGCGATCGAGATGGCCTTAACCGGCTTCTGGGTCAAAGGATCCAAGCTTGATGCGCCGTTCATCGGGACCGAAGGGACCGGTATCGAGCTGGACTTCGTCCTGATGACGGGCGCCCTGGCGCTGTTCTTCCTAGGCGCCGGTCGCCTCTCGATCGACCAAGCAGTGGGGCTCGAGGAGCGGGCCGAGCCGGCACCAGCTGCATAACGACTCCCCTTAAGTCACGCGGGCCGGGCCCGACTCCGCGAGGATTGGCCCGATGAGATGGACGGGGCCGGTGCGCGTTGGAGCCATCGTCGCCGTCGTAGTGGTCTTCTCGCTGCCTCTCGTCTTCCTTTTCCTCGGCTCCCTGCGGCCACCGGGCCTCGCGCCGCCGGATGGATTCGAGTTCATCCCGCCGTACATGAGGTGGGAGAACTACCCAAACGTCTCGGTGCTCATCCCACTTGCGGACTACCTGCGGAATTCGATGATCGTCGTGGCGCTTACGGTGCCCATCACGGTGCTCGTCGCGTCATGGGCCGGGTTCGTGATCGTGACGGGATCTCCACGCCTCAAGCGTTTCCTGTTGATCGCGACGCTCATCGCGATGATGGTGCCACTCACCGCTCTGTGGGTCCCCCGGTTCGTCTTGTTCCAGCGCCTCGGCCTCACCGACACACTGATGCCACTGATCCTGCCCGCGCTGATGGGCACATCGCCCTTCTTCGTGCTCGTCTTCGCTCTGGTGTACTCACGGATCCCGCGGGAGCTGTTCGAAGCAGCCGACTCCGAGGGGTTGACGCCCTTCAGGCAGTGGCGGCTCATCGCGTGGCCGCTGGGGCGAGCCGCCGTCTTCGCTGTGGCCGTCCTTGCGTTCGCTGCGCACTGGTCCAGCTTCATCGAACCCGTTCTCTATCTTGCGGACGGCGATAGCTTCACGCTTCCACTCGGGCTGCGGGCACTCTTTGTGATGGAACCAACCATGCATTCCATCCTGTTGGCGGCAGCGGTTATCGCTTGTGCCCCTGTCATCATTGTTTTCGTCGTAGCCCAACGGGCGATCTTCGGTCGAGTCTTGGAGCTGGAATAAAGATGGAACGAACGACGGTGATCTTCTTGGCGATCTGTACGTTGATCGCTGGATGCGATCCGGGTAGTGAACCAACCAATAGGGATGGTTCAGGCGGCCCGGTGTCGCTCACGGTTCAGGTGGGAGGGGAACCGGAAGAGACCCGCGTTTACGGCCAGCTCGCCGAGAATTTCGAGAAGGAGCATTCCGACGTCACGATCGAAGTGGTCGAGATAGCCGACAAGGACGAACACATCGCACGTCTGGCTTCTTCGTTCGCGTCGGACTCGCCGCCCGACGTCTTCCTGGTCAACTTCAGGGAGTATTCGCAATTCGTCGCGCAGGGGGCTATCGAAGCTGTCCAACCGCTCATGGAAGAACGGGACATCGTCCTGAGCGACTACTACCCTCAACCCATCCAGGCATTCACGTTCGAAGGGACACTCCAGTGCATGCCCCAGAACGTCTCCTCGCTCGTCATCTATTACAACAAGACGGTTTTCAAGCAGGCCGGCGTTCCTTTTCCCGCCGATGAGTGGTCATGGGATGAGTTCCGTTCCACGGCCGAAAAGCTTTCGCAAGCTGGAGTGGACGGGGTCGGCATCGATCCCGAGATAATCCGCATCGCTCCGTTCGTTTGGTCCGCGGGAGGCGAGATCGTCGACCACCCGGAAGAGCCAACACGTTTCACGCTCGACCAGGGGCCGGCCCGGGAGGCATTGGAGTTCCTCGTATCGCTGCAGCACGACGGGTTGATGCCCACAGAGCAGGACCTGGCGGCTCAGGACCTCGAGACGCGATTCGCGACGGACAAGCTCGGCATGTTGTTGGAGTCGCGGAAAGTCACACCAGGTTTCCGTGAAGTGCTCGACCTGAAATGGGACGTCACAGCTCTGCCGGTCGGCGAAGAGCCCGCTGGCATCCTTCACTCGGACGCGTACTGCCTTTCGGCCGGCTCACCCGCCACTGAGACTGCAGCCGATTTCATCGCTTTCGCGAACGGTGAGCAGAGCGCAACGGTCGCGGCTCTGTCCGGCCGAACCGTGCCCTCGCTGAAAACCGTCGCCGAGTCCCCGGCATTCCTCGCTTCGGGACAACCGCCGGCCAATGCGGCCGCGTTCGTGGACGGCATCCCCTACATCCGGTTCACTCCGGTGATCCCTACCTGGCCCGAGATCGAAGACGTGGCCAAGGACGTGCTGACGAGGGTCTTCTACGAGCCGGATTATTCACTCGACCAGGCACTCCAGGATCTCGAGTCTCGCACCGCTCCTCTCTTCGAGGAGGCACACGGATAAGCGTTTCGGTTCGTGGGCTGACGAAGAGGTATCGCACCGGGCGTTCTCGGGACGCTCCGGTCCTGGCTCTGGACGGGCTCGATCTGGCCGCTGATGCTGGGGAGCTACTCGCAGTCGTCGGGCCCTCTGGGTCGGGGAAGACCACGCTGCTGCGTTGCATCGCCGGCCTCGAGACTCCGGACGAAGGAACGATCGAAGTTGGGGACCGCGACGTAACTGGTGCTCCGGCGTGGGACCGAGACGTGTCGATGGTCTTTCAGGAATACGCCCTCTACCCGCACATGAGCGCCCGGGCGAACATCACCTACGGCCTACGAGCCCGCAAAGTGGAGGCAAGCGAGATCGCATCGAAGCTCTCTTCGGTCGTATCGATCTTGTCCCTCGATGACGTTCTCGACCGCAGACCCGGCGAGTTATCCGGAGGCGAGAAGCAGAGGGTGGCCCTGGCTCGAGCACTCGTCAGAGAGCCAAAGGCGTTCTTGATGGACGAACCCCTGTCCAGTCTCGATGCCGAGTTGCGCGCCCGCACGCGCACCCAGATCAAGGCGCTCCAGCGGCGCGTCGACACGACCGCTGTCTACGTGACGCACGATCAAGCTGAAGCGATGACGATCGGAGACCGGGTGGCGGTGCTCCGAGCCGGCAAGCTCGAACAGATCGACGCTCCCATCGCTCTTTACGAGGATCCGGCAAATGCTTTCGTAGCCCACTTCATCGGGAGCCCGCCGATGAACCTCTTCCCCGCATCCGTTCTTCCGGCCGACCTCAGGCGCGGTCCCGTCGCCGGAATTCGGCCGGAACGGGTCGCGCTGGTTCAGCCGGGCAGCGGAACGATGGATGGCGTCTCGCACCTCGTCGAGGTGATCGGGCCGGAAGCGATCGTCCACGTCGAAGTCGACGGCCATCAGATCCTTGCTCGGGTCCCACCACGGCCCACGCCCATCAAAGACAGTCGGGTGGGACTTCGCTTCGAGACTTCTGACCTGCATTTCTTCGAGTCCCTGGATGGGGCCGCTATCCGATGAAGATGGTCCGACATGTCGGCTGGCCCATCGCGACGCCGTATCTGGTTGGGCTCTCACTCCTCATCTTCGTGCCGGCGATCGCTGTGTCGGTGCTCGCGTTCACAGAGTTCAACGGAATCACGGACCCACGTTTCACCGGCCTCGACAACTTCACACGATTGGTCTCCGATGACCTCTTTTGGCTCGCTCTCGGAAACTCGTTCGTCTACGCGCTCATATCCGTCCCGTTACGCCTGTTTGGTGCCTTGGCGCTCGCGCTCCTCCTTCACCGGAAGGGAGCGCTAGACGGGGCGGGTCGCGTCGCGGCATTCGTGCCGACCCTCGTTCCCGATGTGACTTGGGCATTGCTCTGGTTGTGGATCCTCAATCCGTTATACGGACCGATCGCAGCGCTGTCCGCCGGCTTCGGATTGGGCAGCCCCGAACTATTGACCGACCCGTGGAGCACGCGAATCGCACTCGCCGTCATGGGTTCGTTCCAGCTCGGCGAGGGTTTCTTGATCGCGCTGGCGGTGCGACGATCGATCCCCACGAGGATCTACGAGGCATCGATGGTGGACGGCGGCCGGCCCTGGTTCACACTCAGACATCTGACTCTTCCGTTGATGGCACCGGCTCTCGCCCTGCTCGCGCTGCGGGATCTGATCCTGACGCTCCAGGTCAACTTCACGGCTGCTTTGTTCGTTACCAACGGGGGCCCCCACTACGCGACGACGTATGTCCCTCTGTTCGTGTATCGCGTCGCGTTCCGCTATCTACGACTCGGGTACGCGTCCACGATCAGCGTTACGATGTTCGTCCTCACCGCGGTCATCGTCTTCGTGCAATATCGGTTGGCGCGCCGCTGGCGCTTGCTTTAACTCAGCAACCCTTTAGAGCGTCGGTCCCCGGCCCCCCTGCGCAAACGTCTGCAGAACGGCCTCCATCGAGCGAATCGGCTCCCGATCCACCGGTGATCACGTCCCGACCGTCACCGCCATTCAGCGAGTCATCGGCGTATGCGCCGGTGAGGGTGTCGTTGCCCACGCCCCCCCACAGCACGAATCCCTTGAGCCACGTCGCGTCCACCGTGGATGTGCTCGCCGACGGTTCGATGATGTCGGCACCTCGGCCCCCGACCACCACGATCTTGATACCAGGAGCAAGACGAGTGGCATCGATAGTCACGTAGTCGCGACCTTTGCCGGTTCTGACCACGACCGTGGCATTCGTGGCTCCGGGAGCAACAACGATCGTCACGTTGTCCCGCCCGGGCCCCGAGTTCACTTTGAGCTTGCGAGCCTTGTTGCTTCCAGACGGCACATCGATAACCAAGGTGTCCGGGCCCTTGCCGGCCGACACGTCGACATCCTTGGAAGAAGGCGTCGCCCGAACGAGAACGTTGTCTGCACCTGCACCGGCCTCGACCGGACAGTCGATGACAGAGATGTCGTCGGATTGCTTCGACCCTTCGGGGCCGGGGCCACAAGGTGCGTACGGCTCGCCGTCGAGGTCTACGAAGGCGTAGTCGTTGTCGTAGTTCCCGTCATAGCTTGCCGTCTCGACGTAAGAACCGACCGACATCTCGAATTCGGAGTTCCTCGTCGCGGTGAGATCCACCGTCTCGGTCTCGCCGGCATCGAGGGTGCCTAACTCGCACCGGATCTGTCCGTAACCCCAGTAGAAGGAAGCGTCACGAGCGGGTTCCGCGAAGAAGTACTCGTTGACCGGCTCGCACCCGTCCGCAGCATCTGATGGTTGCGCCGACACGTAGTCCAACCCATAAGGGAGCGTTGCGGTTGCGATCACGGAACGAGCATCCATCGGACCTGCGTTAGTTACCTCGATCTCGTAGGTAACCTCTTCACCGATCTCGGCGTCATCCGGACCGGACATCGCGACACCAAGGTCCGCAGGGTGCGAAGTGTCGGGGGCGAGCTGTATCTCTTCGTAGTTGTCCTCGTAGTCGGGATCCACATTCGAAGACCAGGTCGATGCCGTGATCCATAACTCGCGCGACTTCACTCTCGTCAAGGAAGCCTCGACGTCGACCGAGTCACCGGGAGCCAAAGAACCGATCGAGCAGTTGAATCCCTGGCCGCCGTAGTAGATGGGATACGAATCTGGGTTCGCCATCCGGCCACCCTCTTCGTCAGTTTTGGGAGGGGCGGCAGGCTCCGGCTCGGTTGGCTGCGGGTCCGCAGTGGCAGTGTCGCCCCCGTCGGAAGCGCCTCCGCTCGGGCCGACACCGTACGGATCATTCGCGCTGCATTCGACGCCGGCTTCTTGGCTCTGCACCGAGTCGAGCACAACTCCGTCCGGCAGGAACGCACCGAGCCCCGCAGTGCTCACGGGGGCCGGCCCCTCGTTCCCTACGGTGAACGTCATCTCGAACGAGTCGCCCAACAAAGGAGTGGTGGCGGGTTCATCGATCTCGGTCGAGATATCGGAGGTGACCGACGGATCTGCATCGGTCGACACATAGGCGTAGTCGTTCTCGTAGTTGCTGTCGTAGCTGGAAGTCGCCACCCACGCGCTGTTCCACAGCTCGTAGGGATCGGTGCGCTCAACTTCGAGTGTTATGACGGCGCTCTCACCGGCGGCGAGGGTGCCGAGCGAGCAGCGCAGCTCCCGATAGACATATGAGGGCGCCGAACCACCGCCAACCGCCGGGTCGCTCTCTTCGACGCCGTACGGGTCGCTTTCAGTCATCTCGCAATCGTCGGACGAGTCGTCGGACGAGTAGGAGTCGACATCCACCCCGTAAGGGATCGAGTCCGTGACAACGACATTGTGTGCCGAGTCCGGACCTTCATTCTCGACTTCGATCTGATAGGTGAACTCATCGCCGACCTCTGCGCCGCCATCATCATCTGCATCGAGAGTGACCGAAACATCGGCGGGGTTGGACGTGTCGGGCTCCAGGTAGAGCTCTGCGTAGTTGTCGTCATAGACCGGGTCGGGACCCGAGGAGCTTACGGAGAAGTAGCCCCACGCCTCTCGTGCCTTGACCCGCTCGAACTCGAACTCGAAGGCCTGCTCGTCACCCGAGTCGAAAGAACCGAGCGAGCAGCTAACTCCGCCCCATTCGTCTGCCGTGCAGTCATCGGACTCGGTGACCGCGAAGGAGTCGGACAAGGATCCATAGAGCCACACATCGCTCGCGTCCTCGGGGCCCGAGTTCGCTACCTCGACCTCGAGGGCAACGGTGTCCCCCACCAAAGGCGACTCATCCGACAACGAGAGGTCGAGCGAGAGGTCGGCTTCGGCGCCCGGTTGCGTCTCGGGTCCCGGCTCGGGCTTCTGTGCAGCAGCGGGAGTTGCACCCAGAGTCGCGACCAATAGGACGATGGCGAGAAGACCGGTGAACGAAGAACGATGGGTTGGCAACATGTGTCCTTTCAGTATGTGTCCTTTAGAACGAGTTGGACCCTGAAAGGTTCCCGAAAGATCAACGAAGTCGGCAGCACCGCGGCGAGCTGAGCGAGTGACGTCCGAAATGTCCCGATCGGAAGGTCTTAGGAGGAGACGACCCGCCGTCCGAAGATGAACTGACCCCGCCACCAGGAGCCGGCGCCGACCTCACTGAGGCTCACGCCTGCTTGCGAACCGGACGAGTCGATCATCCACCCCCCGCCGAGGTAGACACCGACGTGGTACACCTCTTTGGCTTTCGAGTCCTTGCCCTGAGGGGCGAAGAACATCAGGTCTCCACCACGCAGCTTCTTGTAGGAGAGCTTGTCCTTCGTGTTCTCCGCCATGTCGTGTGAGGAGCGCTCGGGCAACGCCCAACCGGTGTAGGGCCGATTCGGGGGGGTCCACGAAGCGTCCTTCTGACGCAACACGAACCAGGAGAATCCGGAGCAGTCGAACCCGCCGTGCGGCTGGCCACCGAAGGGATACGCCGAAGGCGTCACGGAGGGCCACTCGCCGCCCCAGATGTAGGGGCGGCCGACCTGGGAGAAGGCAAACCTGACCACACTGCGAACCTCTGGGCTGTAATCGGAAAGCCGGAACGACGCCAGTGCCTCGGCCCCGGACGTGCTCGGCTCGTTCATCGCCTTCCACACGGACCAAACGATGTCGGCCTGGGTCATCTTGTCTCCCGCCGAAGCCTCGAACGCCTCTTCGGTGATGGGGCGATCGCGCCTGAGGCCCATCTCGCGAGCAACGATCTCGGTACCGAACAAGGTTCCAACCCCGGGATCCCAACCGTCCGGCGACTTCACATCGGCGAGAGCCTTTGCCAGGGGCGCTTGACCAAGGGCACGTACGAGTGCGGCGTCGACCTCGCGAGCCTTCACTTCGCCTTTGGTTCGGGAGAAACCGCCGCCGAAAGCCGCCGTCATCAGGTCGGTGAATTCTTTGCGGGCCATCGGCTCGTTGGCCTCGAATCCGTCCTTGTCCAGGTATCCGGCGGTGACGAGAGAACGGAGTGCCGGGCGGACCCACTCTGGGGCCTTGGCGGCCGTGGCTGCAGTCGCCGGGGCAGGCACCAGCAACGCCTTGATCAGCAATCCCACGACGATGAGCCTCGATTTCCTCATAAGAAAGGTATCGACGCGTCAGATGTGTCCTGAATGGGTACTTCCTCCCCCATTCG
>DASQLQ010000074.1:0-19857 GCA_035629935.1 Actinomycetota bacterium | reverse complement strand
GCGTGGCATCACCATCGCCATCGCCCACGTCGAGTACGAGACCGAGAACAGGCACTACGCCCACGTCGACATGCCCGGTCACGCCGACTACATCAAGAACATGATCACGGGGGCCGCCCAGATCGACGGCGCCATCCTCGTTGTCTCCGCCGCGGATGGTCCGATGCCTCAGACGCGTGAGCACGTGCTGCTCGCTCGTCAGGTGAACGTGCCCTTCATCGTGGTTGCACTGAACAAGGTCGACATGGTCGACGACCCGGAGCTCCTCGATCTCGTCGAGCTCGAGGTCCGCGAGCTTCTGACCGAGTACGAGTTCCCCGGCGACGACACTCCCGTAACGAGGGTGTCCGCGCTGAAGGCGCTCGAAGGAGACGAAGAGGCTGCCAAAGGCATCCTCGAGCTCATGAAGACGGTCGACGAGTACATCCCCGAGCCGCAGCGCGACACCGACAAGCCGTTCCTCATGCCGATCGAGGACGTTTTCACGATCACCGGTCGTGGAACCGTCGTCACCGGTCGTGTGGAGCAAGGTGTCCTGAAGGTCGGGGAAGAGATCGAGATCGTAGGGATCGACGAGAAGACATCCAAAACCGTCGTCACCGGGATCGAGATGTTCCGCAAGATGCTCGACGAGGCTCAGGCCGGCGACAACGCCGGGATCCTTCTGCGAGGCACCAAGAAGGAAGAGGTGCAGCGTGGCCAGGTTCTAGCGAAGCCCGGCTCGGTCACGCCACACACGAAGTTCACGGCGCAGGTGTACATCTTGTCCAAGGACGAGGGTGGTCGCCACACGCCGTTCTTCAACAACTATCGCCCGCAGTTCTACTTCCGCACCACGGACGTGACTGGCTCGGTGAAGCTTCCGGACGGCACCGAGATGGTGATGCCGGGTGACAACACCGAGATGGAAGTCGAGCTCGGACAGCCGATCGCGATGGACGAGGGTCTGCGTTTCGCCATCCGTGAGGGTGGCCGCACCGTCGGCGCCGGCCGTGTCGTAAAGATCATCGAGTAGCGAGGAAAAACCAAGACATGGCGAGTGGGATGAAGATCAGGATCAGGCTCAAGGCCTACGACCACGAGGTCATCGACCAATCGGCGAAGAAGATCGTCGAGACGGTGACCCGTACGGGGGCGAGCGTCAACGGGCCGATCCCTTTGCCGACGGAGCGATCCGTTTACACGGTGATCCGCTCGCCGCACAAGGACAAGGACTCACGTGAGCACTTCGAGATGCGTACGCACAAGAGGCTGCTCGACATCGTGAATCCCACGCCGAAGACGGTCGATTCGTTACAACGACTCGACCTTCCCGCCGGCGTCGATATCGAGCTCAAGCTTTAAGGAGATCAGGTGGCGGAAACGAAGGGGATCCTCGGTCGCAAGATCGGGATGACCCAGGTATTCGATGAGGCGGGGCACGCAGTGCCTGTAACGGTCGTTGAGGCCGGGCCTTGTCGCGTCGCGCAGATAAAGCGTCCAGAGACCGACGGCTACTCGGCGATCCAACTTGCTTTCGGTGCCCCCCGTCGCGTCAACAAGCCGGCGGCGGGTCACCTAGCTAAGGCGGGTATCGATGGAGCTCGCCATCTGGTCGAGCTCCGCCTCGACGATATGGCCGGTTACGAGCTCGGCACCGAGATCAAGGCCGACATCTTCGCCGAGGGAGAAGTGGTCGACGTCGTGGGCGTAACCAAGGGAAAAGGGTTCGCCGGCGCCATGAAGCGACACAACTTCAAGGGACTCTCTGCTTCACACGGAACCCAGCGGAAGCATCGTTCGCCCGGCGCGATCGGAGCATGTGCAACCCCCGCTCGCGTGTTCAAGGGCATGAAGATGTCGGGACATCTCGGCCACCGACGCGTGACCACGTTGAATCTCATGGTCATCAAAGCGGATGCCGAAAGAAATCTCCTTTTGATCCGCGGGGCCGTCCCCGGTCCGAAAGGTGGGCTCCTGATGGTGCGCACCGCGATCCGGCTCCGTCAGCGCGGTGGCGACCAGAGGAAGGCCGGCTGATGGCCGATACCACGACCAAGAAGAAGCCGACCGCCCAGGTGATCGATGGAACCGGGAGCTCAACCGGCACCCGCGACCTCCCGGCCGAGATCTTCGGCGTCGAGATCAACGAAGGCGTGATCCACCAAGTGATGGTGGCCGAGTTGGCTGCCGCTCGGCGCGGAACCGCATCGACCAAGACGCGATCCGAAGTCCGCGGCGGTGGCAAGAAGCCCTGGCGTCAGAAGGGGACCGGTCGCGCTCGTCAAGGGTCGATCCGTTCGCCGCAGTGGGTAGGCGGTGGCAGGGTCGGTGGCCCGAAGCCGCGCGACTACTCCGTGAAGGTCAACAAGAAGGTGCGCGCAGCTGCTCTGCGATCCGTGCTGACCGACAAAGTGAACAACGGGGCCCTCTGGGTTCTGGATGGTTTCTCGGAGACCAAGACCAAGGCGGCTGCGACGGCGCTTGCTACTGCCGGTATAGAAGGTCGCGTACTGATCGTTCTCGATCCCAAGGAGGGAAGCTCCCAGGCCGTGGATCGCGCATTCAAGAACCTCGGCTCGGCTGCGTTTGCTCTTCAGGGATCTCTGTCGACCTACGACGTTCTCGTAGCCGATGCGCTCGTGTTCACTCCGGGAGCCCTCGACTCGTTCCTGGAACGTTCGACGGGAGGTAAGTCGTGAGCGGCTCGACCAAACAAGATCTCCGGGACGTCATCCTGGCTCCAGTCGTAAGTGAGAAGTCGTACTCGCTCATCGATCAGAACGCTTACACGTTCGTGGTTCATCCGCGGGCGAATAAGACCGAGATCCGCCAGGCGGTGGAGAAGATCTGGGGCGTCCGCGTGGTCAGCGTCAACACCCTCAACCGCAAAGGCAAGGAGAAGCGCTTCCGTTACACAAAGGGTCGCCGCAGTGACACGAAGCGAGCGGTAGTCAAGCTCGCGGTCGGCGACAAGATCGAGATCTTCGAGCAGGGGGCATAGCCGATGCCGATCAGAAAAGCCAAACCAACATCACCAGGACGCCGGTTCCAGTCGTTCGCGGATTACTCGAACCTCACCAGGCAGACGCCGGAGAAGTCTCTGGTCGAGCCGAAGCCGAAGAAGGCCGGCCGTAACTCCTACGGTCGCGTCACTACGCGTCACCAGGGCGGAGGTAACAAGAACCGGTACCGGGTGGTGGACTTCCGTCGCAACAAGGACGGCGTGCCCGCGAAGGTGGCTCACGTCGAGTACGACCCCAACCGGAACGCGCGGGTGGCCCTACTGCATTACGCGGACGGCGAGAAGCGCTACATCCTTCTTCCCAACCGCGTGAAGGTCGGCGACACCCTTCAGTCCGGGCCGAAGGCCGAGATCAAGCCCGGGAATGCCCTTCCGTTGAGGAACATCCCGGTCGGTACGGTCGTGCACAACGTCGAGCTAAAGCCGGGGGCGGGCGGCAAGATGGCTCGTTCGGCGGGGTCCTCCGTCCAGGTCGTCGCCAAAGAAGGAAAGAACGCAACACTTCGTCTGCCCTCGGGTGAGATGAGAACCGTTCCGATCGAGTGCCGGGCAACTGTGGGCGAAGTCGGTAACTCCGAAGCCGAGCTGATCTCGCTCGGTAAGGCGGGCCGTAACCGTTGGAAGAACAAGCGCCCGTCCGTGAGAGGCGTTGCGATGAACCCCGTCGATCACCCGCTCGGTGGTGGAGAGGGGAAGTCGTCCGGTGGCCGGCACCCCGTGTCCCCGTGGGGCCAACCCGAGGGTCGTACGCGAAAGAAGAAGAAAGCATCAGATGCGGCGATCATCCGCCGGCGCCGGAAGAAGAGAGGCCGTTAGTCATGCCTAGATCACTGAAGAAAGGCCCGTTCGTCGACGATCACTTGCTCGTCAAGGTGACCGAGATGAACAGGTCCAATCAGAAGAAGGTCATCAAGACGTGGTCCAGGCGTTCGACGATCATCCCGGAGATGGTCGGACACACCCTCGCGGTGCACGACGGTCGCAAGCACGTCCCGGTTTACGTGACCGAGTCGATGGTGGGTCACAAACTTGGAGAGTTCGCTCCGACTCGTGCGTTCCGAACGCACGGCGGCGGAGGAGAGAGGACGACGAAAGTCAAATAATGGCCAGGAAGATCGCACCAGACGCACAGGAAGCCATCGCCACGGCGAGATTCATAAGGATCTCGCCCACCAAGGCGCGCCAGGTCGTGGACCTGATCCGCGGCCGGCACGTGGCCGACGCGCGTCGAGTCCTCATGTTCACCCAGCGTGCTGCTTCGACTCCCGTCGGGAAGGTTCTCGAGTCGGCGATAGCGAATGCCGAGCACAACCGTGGGCTGCCCACGGACGAGCTGGTGGTGGCACGAGCCTGGGTCGACGAGGGCCCCACGCTCCGGCGCTTCCGCCCCCGCGCGCAGGGACGGGCAACGAGGATCCGCAAGAGGACCTGCCACATCTCGGTTGTGGTCGGTCGCCCCGACGAGGTCGGGGTCCTGCCCGAACGACCGGGAACCAGGCAAACGCTGAAGCGCGTGCGCAAGGACACGGCGGGCAAGCCTCGTCGGCCTGCAGCAACCGCGACGAGCGAAGCCGAGGAAGCGGCCCCGAAGAAGACTTCTCGCAAGAAGACGACCGCGAAGAAAACCACTGCCAAGAAGAGCACCGCCAAGAAGACCACCGCTAAGAAAACGACCGCGAAGAAGACCACTGCCAAAAAGACCACTCGTAAGAAGAAGGACGAGAGCTGATGGGTCAAAAAGTTCATCCCTACGGGTTCCGGTTGGGCATCCATACCGATTGGAAGTCCCGCTGGTTCACCGAGAAGCAGTACCGCGACTATCTCGAGGCCGACCTGCGGATCCGTGAGTACCTGCTGGGGCAGCTTCCCCACGCGGGCATCTCGCGCATCGACATCGAGCGGACGCGGGAGCGGGTCAGGATCGATGCCCACACCGCGCGCCCGGGGATCGTCATCGGTCGTCGGGGCTCGGAGGCCGAGCGTCTGCGCTCGCAGCTCGAGCACATGGAGTCCAGGATCTACGGCAAGCCGACCGACGTTCGTTTGAACATCATCGAGGTCAAGCAGCCGGAGTTGGATGCGCAGCTCATCGCCCAGGGTGTGGCCGAGCAGCTGGCCAGCCGAGTGTCCTTCCGACGGGCAATGAAGAAAGCAGTTGGAACGGCTGTGCGTCACGGCGCCAAGGGTGTTCGCGTGCAGTGTGGCGGACGTTTGGGCGGTGCCGAGATGAGCCGGACCGAGTGGTACATCGAAGGTCAGATGCCGCTCCACACGCTGCGCGCTGACATCGATTACGGATTCTCGGAAGCCAAGACCACCTTCGGTCGTATCGGCGTCAAGGTATGGATCTATAAAGGCGAGTTCCAGGACGTCTATGCCGCGGCGAGAGATGCGGCCCGGTTGCGTCGCGAAGCCGCCCTCGCTGCAGGCGAGACCGTTGGGCGGGGCGAGGAAGAGCGCGCTAAGGCCGCTCGTACCCGGAGGGCATCTGCCGTCACGAAGACCAAGGTCGAGCCACAGCCGACCCAGGCACCTGCCGATGCGGTCAAGCGCACTCGGGAAGAGGCCGCCGAGGCTGCCGCGAAAGCCGCTGACGCGACGCCTGCGACGCCCGCCGAGGGCGAAGCAGCATCTCCGTCGCGGGCTTCGGAGCCCGTGGAACAGAAGGGGGCTCCTGCAGAGGCTTCCTCCGACGCCGCTCCACCCTCGGCTCCCACTGAGTCGACGGAACCGAAGGAAGAGGAGTCGAAGTAGCCATGTTGCAGCCAAAGAAGACCAAACATCGCAAGCAGCAGCGAGGGCGTATGCGTGGTCAAGCCAAGGGCGGCACCCAGGTGAACTTCGGCGACTTCGGGCTGATGGCGATGGAGCCGGGCTGGATAAGCAACCGTCAGATCGAGGCCGCTCGTATCGCGATGACACGTCACATCCGACGAGGAGGGAAGGTCTGGATCAACATCTTCCCCGACAAGCCCTACACGAAGAAGCCCGCCGAGACCCGTCAGGGCTCCGGTAAAGGGAACCCCGAAGGGTGGATCGCAGTAGTGAAGCCCGGCCGGGTCATGTTCGAGATCGCGGGAATCCCCGAGCCGATAGCGCGCGACGCTATCCGGTTGGCGGCTCACAAGCTGCCGATCAAGTGCAAGTTCGTGCGTCGTGAGCAGCCGCTGGAGGTGCAGTGACGATGGCCAAGGCCTCTGAATTGCACGAGCTGCCCCTCGATGAGCTGCAGACGAAGCTCAACGAAACGAAGGAAGAGTTGTTCAACCTTCGTTTCCAGAACGCAACGGGTCAGCTGGACAACTACAAACGGATCGGTGACTTGCGCAAGGACGTGGCCCGGATCAAGACGATCCTCAGGCACCGTGAGTTGGCACATACGGCAACGGAAGAAGGAAGCGGATGAGCACCTCTGAAGATGAGATGACGCGAGGGCAGCGAAAGACGCAGCTCGGGCGCGTCGTGTCGAACGTGATGGATAAAACGGTCGTGGTCGAGGTGCGTACCTCCGCCGCCCACTCCACCTACACGAAGATCGTCCGCCGCAACACGAAGATCAAGGCTCACGATGAAGAGAACCAAGCCGGAGTAGGGGACACCGTAAGGATCATGGAAACGCGTCCTCTCTCCAAGACAAAGCGCTGGCGAGTTGTCGAGATCCTGGAAAAGGCCAAGTGATACAGCAAGAGTCGAGGTGTCGAGTCGCAGACAACACGGGTGCCCGCGAGGTGCTCGTGATCAAGGTGCTGGGCGGATCCCGCCGTCGCTACGCCGGGATCGGTGACATCGTCGTGTGCACGGTCAAAGACGCGATCCCCGGTGGTGCGGTCAAGAAGTCAGATGTGGTGAAGGCCGTTGTGGTCCGTACCGCAAAAGAGCGTCGTCGCGGCGACGGCTCGTACATCAAGTTCGATGACAACGCAGTCGTGATCGTCGATGCACAGATGCAGCCGCGGGGGACTCGCATCTTCGGTCCTGTTGCCCGTGAGCTGAGAGATCGACGATTCATGAAGATCATCTCGCTTGCTCCGGAGGTGTTGTAGGTGGGTTTGCACATCAAGAAAGGTGACACGGTGAAAGTGATCGCCGGTAAGGACGCCGGCGCAGAGGGCCGCGTTCTCGAAGTGATCCCGAAGAAGCGCCGCGTCATAGTCGAGGCTGTCAACCGCGTGACTCGTCACGAGAAGATCCGCATGGATCGGCGTGGTACCCGTCAAGGCGGGATCGAGCACAAGGAAGCGCCTGTCGACATCTCGAACGTGGCTCTGGTCTGTCCCACCGATGGACCGACGCGTGTCGGATTCAAAGTCGAGGAAGGCACCGATGCCAAGGTTCGTGTGTGTATCAAGTGTGGGTTGGAGCTCTGATGGCTGAGACGAAGGAATACACGCCCAGACTCAAGACGCGGTACCGGTCGGAGATCGTGCCGGCCCTGCAGAAGGACCTCGGGCTAAAGAACGTCATGCAGGTTCCCACCGTCCAGAAGATCGTGGTGAACATGGGCGTGGGAGACGCGTCCAAGGACGCCAAGTTGATGGAGGGGGCGCTGAAGGACCTGACGACGATCACCGGCCAGAAACCGACGTTGCGTCGGGCGCGGAAATCGATCGCAACCTTCAAGATCCGGGAGGGCATGCCCATCGGAGCAAGTGTCACGATGCGAGGGGATCGCATGTGGGACTTCCTCGATAGGTTCCTGGCCGTCGTTCTTCCCCGCATCCGTGACTTCCGGGGGTTGAACCCACGCTCGTTCGATGGTCGGGGCAACTACTCGCTCGGCTTGTCCGAGCAGCTCGTCTTCCCCGAGATCGATTACGACGACATCGACGCGAACCGAGGCATGGACATAACGATCGTGACCAGCGCACAAAACGATGAAGAGGGACGTGGATTGCTCACGGCCCTCGGTTTTCCGTTCCGGCAACCTGGTGGTGGAGGCTAGAAGTGGCAAAGAAAGCTTTGGTCAATAAGTCGAAACGCAAGCCCAAGTTCAAGGTGCGCGCTTACACCCGGTGTGTCCGCTGTGGGCGGCCTCGTGCGGTGTTCCAGCGTTTCGGTTTGTGCCGGCTGTGTTTCCGAGAGATGGCTCACAACGGGGAGATACCCGGTGTGACCAAGTCGAGTTGGTAGTAGAGGTGACATTGAGATGACGATGACAGACCCGATCGCCGACATGCTTGCTCGTATCCGCAATGCTTCGACGGCGATGCATGACGACGTCTTGATCCCTGCATCCAAGATCAAGCAGAACATCGCCAAGATCCTGATGGACGAAGGGTTCATCGATGGGATGGAGGTCGTGACCGACCAGACACATCCGATGATCAAACTCGTCCTCCGGTATTCACCGGAGCGTGAGCGAGCGATCTCCGGCATCCGGCGGATCTCGAAGCCGGGCCGTCGCGTGTACCGCGGCGCCGGTGAGCTCCCCAGAGTGCTAGGCGGTTTGGGAGTAGCGATCGTCTCGACGTCCCAGGGTGTCATGACGGACAAGGAAGCACGCCGGGCGAGGGTGGGTGGGGAGATCCTCGCCTACATTTGGTAGCGGGAAAGAGGACTAGAGATGTCGCGGATAGGACAAGCACCGATCGAGATACCCAGCGGGGTACAGGTGAGTGTGACCGTGGGTCGCATCACTGTTAACGGCCCCAGAGGGGAGTTGCAGCGCGTGCTACCGGAGGACGTCACCGTAGAGGTGGTCGACTCCGAGGTTCGTGTTTCTCGTATCAAGGAGAACCGCGAGGTCAAGGCGCTGCACGGGCTGGTCCGCAGCTTGATCGCGAACATGGTTCAGGGAGTGACGCAAGGATATGAGAAGGCTCTCGAGATCCATGGTGTGGGGTATCGGGCCGCCAAACAGGGGACCAGTCTCGAGATCCAGGTTGGGTTTTCCCATCCGGTTAAGAAGGATGCTCCGAAGGGGATCGAGTTCGACGTGCCGGCCCCCACGCGGATCGTCGTTAAAGGGATAGACAAGGAACTCGTGGGCCAAGTTGCCGCAGAGATCCGCTCGATCCGGAAGCCCGAGCCCTACAAGGCGAAGGGGATCCGCTACGAGGGCGAATACGTCAGACGGAAGAGTGGCAAGGCCGCCAAGGCCATCGGAGCTTAGTGATGGAACGAAAAGAGAAACTACGTTCGCTCAGTCAGCGTCATCGACGAGTGCGCAAAAAAGTGATCGGCTCGCCCGAAAGACCGCGGCTTGCGGTGTTCCGGTCCAACCGCCACATCTACGCGCAGGTGATCGACGATTCCGCCGGCCGCACGTTGGCCGCCGCATCGAGTCTCAAGGATTCGAAGGGCGACGACCCGAAAGGACAGGCCAAAGCCGTCGGCGCTGCGCTCGCGCAGCGAGCGAAGGATGCCGGCGTCACGCAAGTGACGTTCGATCGCGGCGGCTTCAAGTACCACGGACGAGTGCGCGCCGTTGCTGAAGGCGCTCGCGAAGGAGGTCTTAACTTCTAATGGGTAGAGGAGGTCAGCGCGGGGGCCGCGACGACGATCGCTCTCCATATGAGGAGAGAGTCGTCTCGATCAACCGCGTGTCCAAAGTCGTTAAGGGAGGTCGCCGCTTCTCGTTCACCGCTCTCGTTGTCGTTGGTGATGGCAATGGGTCGGTCGGCGTGGGGTACGGAAAGGCCCGAGAGGTTCCGGCCGCGATCCAGAAAGGCATCGAGGAGGCCAAGAAGAGCATGTTCAAGGTGCCGATGCTCAAGAACTCGATCGTTCACGAAGTGATCGGGGAGGACTCCGGTGGGGTGGTTCTTCTCAAGCCGGCTTCTCCTGGTACGGGCGTTATCGCCGGGGGCCCGGTGCGAGCCGTCGTCGAGTGCGCCGGGATCAAGGACATCCTGTCCAAGTCCCTTGGCTCGGACAATGCGATCAACATCGTTCATGCAACGGTGACGGCGCTCAAGAGCATCAACACGCCCGATCAGGTCGCGAAAAGGCGGGGAAAGACCCGCGAGGAAGTCGCTCCCGGCTACATGCTCACGGAGGTTGAGGCAGGCTGATGGCGAAGATCAAGGTCACGCAGGTCCGTTCTGCGTCCGACAAGGGCAAGAAGCAGCGGGGAACGATCCGCGCTCTAGGCCTTAAGCGCATGGGTCATTCCGTGGTTCATGACGACAAACCCGAGATCAGGGGCATGATCAGGGCAGTGGCGCATCTGGTAGAGACTGAAGAGGTGAAGTCGTGAAGCCGCATGAGGTGAGATCGCCTGCGGGCGCGCGCAAGAAGAGGACTCGAGTCGGCCGGGGGGAATCGGCGGGCAAGGGTAAGACCGCGGGCCGCGGCACCAAAGGTACGAGGGCTCGGAACACGGTCCACCAGTTCTTCGAGGGTGGTCAGATGCCTCTCATCAGGCGGGTTCCCAAACTCAAGGGCTTCACACCTCCGCGCCGGAAGTTGTACGGAGCAGTGAACCTTTCCGATCTCGCCCAGCTCGATGCAAAGGAGGTCGGCCCTGAGGAGCTTCGCTCGGCGGGTTTGGTCCGCAAGCGCGATGCCCTGGTCAAGGTGCTCGGTAACGGCGACATCTCCAAAGCCATGACGGTGAGCGCCCATGCCTTCAGTGCGGCCGCGCGATCCAAGATCGAGGGGGCCGGCGGTACGGTCACCGTGATCAAGGTTCAGAGGGCATCGAAGTGAACCTTCTAGCGGCGTTCGTAAACGCTTTCAAAGTCCCAGATCTGCGCAAGAAGATCCTGTTCACGCTGTTGATCATGGCCGTTTACCGGATGGGTTCGCACATCCCGACGCCTGGGATCGACGTAGAAGCGGCGCAACAGTTCGCCGCGCAGGCGCAGGGCGGGGTCTTCGCTTTCATCAACCTGTTCTCCGGCGGCGCGCTTACACAGATGGCGATCTTCGCCCTTGGGATCATGCCGTACATCACCTCGTCGATCATCATGCAGTTGCTTACCGTGGTGATCCCGCGGCTCGAGTCATGGTCGAAGGAAGGGGAGTCCGGCTACAAGAAGATCACTCAGTGGACCCGTTACCTCACGGTCATGCTCGCGCTGCTTCAGTCCACTGGTCTCGCCTTCCTCTTCCACCGAGGTCAGTTTGGCCAAACTGGTGCACAGTCGAATATCGATCTGATCCCGAACTTCACGCCGCCGCGGGTGGCGCTGATCGTGCTTTCGCTTACTGCCGGTACCGCCTTGATCATGTGGCTGGGTGAGCTCATCACCCAGCGAGGGATCGGCAACGGAATGTCCATCCTGATCTTCACGTCGATCGTCTCGACGCTCCCAGGTGAGGGCAAAGCGATCCTCGACCAGAAAGGATTGGGCACCTTTGCAGTGGTCATCGCCATCGGTATCGCGATCATCGTTGCGATCGTGATCATGGAGCAGGGCCAACGTCGGATCCCGGTCCAGTATGCGAAGCGGGTGGTTGGGCGCAGGATGTACGGCGGATCATCGACCTACATCCCGCTGAAGGTCAACCAGTCGGGTGTTATCCCGATCATCTTCGCCTCCAGCGTCCTGTACATACCGACCCTGTTACAGAACGTGATCCAGAACGAGACAGTCCAAAACTTCATCAATAACCATCTCGTGAACTCGAGCTCGGTGACCTACATGGTCTTGTACGGAGTCATGGTGATCTTCTTCGCCTACTTCTACACGGCGATCACGTTCAACCCGACGGACGTCGCCGACAACATGAAGAAGTACGGCGGTTTCATCCCAGGCATCCGGCCGGGGCGGCAGACGGCCGATTATCTGGATCGGATCCTGACCCGCATCACCTTGCCGGGGGCTCTATTCATCGCTTTCATCGCTCTGCTGCCTTCGGTCTTCTTGGCCACTCAGAACATCCAGCAGCTGCCGTTCGGAGGTACTTCGGTGCTCATCACGGTGGGTGTCACCCTCGAGACGATGAAGCAGATCGAGTCCCAGCTGATGATGAGGCACTACGAAGGCTTCCTGAAGTGACGATGCCATGAGGTTGATCATCTTCGGGCCTCAGGGTGCCGGGAAGGGCACGCAGTCGGCTCGGATCGCTGAGAAGTATGGGATCCCGACGATCTCGACCGGTGACATCTTCCGGTGGGCGATCAAGGGCGGCACGGCCCTGGGTCTGAAAGCCAAGGAGTACGTCGAAGCCGGCCGCTTGGTTCCCGACGAGGTGACGATCGGTGTGGTCAGAGAGCGCCTCCACGCAGATGACTGCCAGGAGGGGTTCCTTCTAGACGGGTTCCCTCGGAACGTGCGGCAGGCCGAAGCATTCGACGAGATGCTCGAGAAGTCGGGTGACAAGCTCGACGCCGCACTGATGATCGTGGTGCCCGAAGAGGTGTCTCTAAGTCGGATCCTTACTCGGCGATCGTGCCTCGAGTGTGGACGCAACTACGGAGTCGACTCCCCGCCAGAGCACAATTGGACCTGCGACAGCTGTGGCGGAAAAGTCGTCGAGCGTCAGGACGACCTCGAGAAGGAGACCGTCACCGAACGCTTGAGGCTGTACCACGAGCAGACAGAACCACTCAAGCAGTACTACGAGGATGAGGGTCTGCTGAAAGAGATCGACGGCCTCGGCTCTCCCGACGAAGTTTTCTCACGCATCGTCGGAGCGATCTAGCGCGGGCCCGTGATCTACAAGAAATCCTCTGAAGAGATAGGGATCATGCGCCGGGGCGGCGCGATCCTCGCCGACGTGATGGAGCGTCTCGAAGCCTCGATCAAGCCGGGTCTCACCACTCAGGACATCGACGAGATCGCCGAAGCAGCGATCACCTCGGCAGGGGCCAAGCCCTCCGCGAAGGGTTACAGAGGTTTCCCGGGTGCGATCTGCACCTCGCCGAATGACGTGATCGTCCACGGCATCCCGTCGCCGAAGGTGAGGTTGGAGGAGGGGGACATCATCTCCCTCGACGTGGCCCTGTTTTTCGAAGGCTTCCACGTCGACAATGCGAAGACCTATCCGGTCGGAAGCATCGACTCGGACAGTGCGATGTTGTTGAAGGTGACCGAAGAATCGCTGGAAGCGGCGATAAGCCAGTGCACGCCCGGGGTGAGATTGGGTGATGTGGGATACGCCGTCGAGCAGGTCGCCGAGGGGGCCGGGTTCTCGGTCGTCCGCGAATATGTGGGCCACGGCGTGGGGCGGCAGTTCCACGAGGACCCCCAGGTGCCGAACTACGGGCCTCCAGGCCATCGCGAGGTGCTGACGCCGGGGATGACCCTCGCGATCGAGCCGATGGTCAATGCCGGGGGGGCCCAGACGAAGCTTCTCGACGACGGCTGGACCGTGAAAACCCTGGACGGAAGCCTTGCCGCCCACTTCGAGCACACGGTGGCGATCACCCCGGAGGGCCACGAGGTCCTCACCCGGCGCTGAGTCCCGCCGACGGCCGAGCCCGTCGGCGTTCGACGGACTGGCACTCCTGCGGATGAGCCCATTACCCCCGCTCGACCTGCCTCCTACGGCGGTGCTATCATGAGCGGCCGGTTAGGCCCCCAGGTAATGCGCGCCCCGGAAGGGGCGTTTGTTATGGGTTGGGTCATTTTCGGGAGAACAAATCTAGGTCGAAGGATAAGCACGCGTGGCGAAACCCAAGAACAAGGAGAAGGCTTCCTCTTCCGGTAAGGAAGAAGGGATCCAGGTCGAGGGAACGGTCATCGAACCGTTGCCCAACGCCATGTTCCGGGTCGAGCTAGACAACGGTCATCGGGTGTTGGCACACATCTCAGGAAAGATGCGGATGCACTACATCCGGATCCTTCCGGGGGACAGGGTGCTGATCGAACTATCCCCCTACGACCTGACGCGCGGGCGAGTCGTCTACCGGTACAAGTAGGAGATAAGCAGATGAAGGTGCAGCCGAGCGTCAAGAAGATCTGCGATAAGTGCAAGATCATCCGGCGTCGCGGTCGCGTCATGGTCATCTGCTCGAACCCTCGTCACAAGCAAAGGCAGGGATAAGTCATGGCGAGAATCGGCGGTGTCGATCTTCCACGCGACAAGCGGCTCGATATCGGGCTGACCTACATCTACGGGATCGGTAGGACGAAGGCGCTCGAGACCTGTGTCGGCGCGACCGTGAACCCGGCGACCCGCGTCCGCGACCTCACCGACGAAGAGGTCGTTCGCATCCGTGACTTCATCGGTGCGAACTACCGCATCGAGGGTGACCTCCGACGAGAGGTCAATCAACACATCAAGCGCAAGATCGAGATCGGCTGTTACCAAGGCTTGCGTCACCGCCGTGGTCTCCCGGTCCGTGGTCAGAGGACACACACCAACGGTCGTACCCGCAAGGGCCCCAAGAAGACGGTCGCGGGCAAGAAGCAACTCAAGGCCAAGAAGTAATCCGGGAAGGGAAAGAATGGCTGCTCCGAAGAAGAAGAAGGTCAGGCGGAAGGAAAAGAAGAACGTCGTTCATGGCGTTGCTCACATCAAGTCGACCTTCAACAACACCATCATCGCTATCAGTGACCCCGACGGGAACGTCATCTCTTGGGCATCGGCGGGTAACGTCGGCTTCAAGGGTTCGCGTAAATCGACCCCGTTCGCGGCCCAGCTCGCCGCCGAGGCCGCTTCCCGTAAAGCACAGGAACACGGCGTGCGGCGTGTGGACGTCGAGGTGAAGGGACCGGGCTCGGGACGCGAGACCGCCATCCGTTCACTGCAGGCTTCGGGACTCGAGATCATCGGGATCAAGGACGTAACTCCAGTACCTCACAACGGCTGCCGTCCCCGGAAGCGGAGGCGTGTGTAGATGGCGAGGTACACAGGCCCGGTCTGCAAGCTGTGCCGGCGCGAAAAGACAAAGCTGTTCCTCAAGGGCACGCGATGCGAATCTCCCAAGTGCCCGATCGAGAAGGGTCGCCCCCCTCCCGGGCAACACGGCCGTGGTCGTGTCCGCGAGTCGGAGTACCTGCTTCAGCTGCGTGAGAAGCAGAAGGCGAAGCGCTTCTACGGGATCCTCGAGAAGCAGTTCCGCACCTACTACCAGGAAGCTGCGGCCTCCAAAGGTGTAACGGGCGAGGAACTGTTGCGCATCTGCGAATCGCGTTTGGACAATGTTGTTTACCGATCAGGCTTTGCGATGAATCGTCCGATGGCCCGTCAACTCGTGGGTCACGGCCACTTCGAAGTAAATGGTCGCAAGGTGAACATCCCCTCGTACCGGGTCCAGCCCGGTGACGTGGTCACGGTGAGAGGCCGCTCCAAGAAGTTCGGGCGCATCATCGAGAACACCTCTTACGCAGAGGGGCGTGAGATCCCGGACTGGCTCAGTTCGAATCTCAAGGAGATGACGGTTCAGGTTCGCACCATGCCCGAGCGCACCCAGATGGATGTGCCCGTGCAGGAGCAACTGATCGTCGAGTACTACTCGAAGTAACGGGGTCCGGTGCGGCCCCGACCGTTCGCGGTCGCGGTCCCGGAGAAGGAACTGCGCAGAGGAGGATCATGGAAGGCCTGCTTATCGTTCAGCGCCCGCAGATCTCTGAAGAGGAGATCTCCGCGACGCGCAAGAAATTCACGATCGAACCGCTCGAGCCCGGCTTTGGCTACACGTTGGGGAACTCGTTGCGGAGAACACTTCTGTCCTCGATCCCGGGTGCAGCCGTCACGCAAGTGAATATCGACACCGTGCTGCACGAGTTCTCGACGATCGAGGGTGTAACGGAGGACGTGACCGACGTCGTCCTGAACCTGAAGGGTCTCGTTATCCGAAGTGACAACGAAGAGCCCACGACGGTTCCGTTGCGGGCACAGGGTCCGGCAGAGGTCACGGCTGCGGACATGCAGCTGCCGGCCGGGGTCGAGATCCTCAATCCCGAGCACCACATCGCCACGCTCAACAAGCGTGCAAGCCTGTCGATGGAGCTGCGGGTCGAGCAGGGCAGGGGCTATGTCGCTGCGGCAACGGCTCCCAAGGAGTCCATCGGTGCGGTCCCGATCGATGCGATCTTCTCGCCGGTTCGGCGAGTGACTTACGAGGTCGAGCCGACCCGTGTCGAGCAGATGACCAACTTCGACCGTCTGATCCTCGACGTCGAGACCGACGGTTCTATGTCTCCCGTCGATGCCTTGTCTGCAGCCGGTTCCACGCTCGTCGAGCTGTTCCAGCTGTTCTCCGGTGTCGGCGAAGGCCAGGGCGGTCTGATCCTGGGTCCGGAGCCCGGCGAGGACGAGCAGTCGGGCGTTCTGGCGAAGCCGATCGAGGACATGGACCTGACCGTTCGCTCGTACAACTGCCTGAAGCGCGAAGGCATCACGACCGTGGGCGAGCTGGTTCAGAAGAGCGAAGAGGACCTGCTCGAGATCCGCAACTTCGGCCAGAAGTCCATCGACGAAGTGAAGGCAAAGCTCGAAGAGATGGAGCTCGGCCTGAAGAACAAAGACTTCTAGGAAGAAGTAGGGAGCTAGGGAGATGCCGCAACCGAAGAAGGGCCCGCGTCTGGGATCTGGTCCGTCGCATCAGCGGCAGATGCTGTCGAGCTTGGCCGGTTCCTTGTTCGAGCACGAGCGCATCAAGACGACCGAAGCGAAGGCCAAGATGCTTCGCCCCTTCGCCGAGCGCTTGATCACGAAAGCAAAGAAGGGTTCCGTCCATCACCGTCGTCAGGTGCTGGCCGTTATCGAGGATCGCGCCCTGGTTCACAAGTTGTTCGCCGACATCGGCCCCCGTTTCGCCGATCGCAACGGTGGCTACACACGCATCCTGAAGCTGGGGCAGCGCAATGGTGACGGTGCACCGATGGCCCTGATCGAGCTCGTCGACGAAGGCATTGCATCTGTCGTAACGGGCACCGACGACGATGACGACGAGACGACCGAGAGTGGTCGTCGGCGTCGACTGCGTGCTCCGCGCCGCAAAGGGCGCGGCGATCTTCCGCAGGACAAACCTGCCCGTTCGCGAGCTGCGGACGCGTCGGCAGCCGGCAGCAGCGACGGCCCCGATGTCGAATCTCCCGACGAAGTGGCGGAAGAGACTCAGGAAGCGGTTGCCGAGGCGGAAGAGGCCTCGACCGAGGCCTCCAGCGAAGAAGCCGTTGAGTCTGATCCCGTCGTTACACAAGAGGCATCGGCCGGCGAAGTTTCCGAGGGCGACCTTCCCGAAAAGAAGGAGTGAACCTCCGCCTCGACGTCGCGTATGACGGAGCTCCTTTCCGTGGATTCGCTCGACAGCCTGACGTCCGAACCGTTCAGGGTGATCTCGAAGAAGCGCTCTCAAAGCTGTGTGGCGCGGAGTTGTCGACGGTTGGCGCGGGACGCACCGACGCGGGTGT
Source organism: Actinomycetota bacterium (assembly GCA_035629935.1). Classification (GTDB taxonomy): domain Bacteria; phylum Actinomycetota; class CADDZG01; order CADDZG01; family WHSQ01; genus DASQLQ01. The sequence continues at coordinate 2,601 of DASQLQ010000074.1, read as the reverse complement.
CCACGCTCTCGGTCAGGTCGTCAGTGTTTTCGGTGTTCCCGACGATCTAGATCCGGTCAAGATCCGAGATTCGTTGAACTCGATGCTCCATCCGGCCATAGCGGTCTCCGAATGCCGGTCGGTTCCGGAAGACTTCAACGCTCGGTTCGGCGCACTGTCGCGTGCATACGTCTACGGGATCCTGCAGCGTCGGTTCTCGGATCCGTTCCTGGCTCCAACGGTGTTGTTCCATCCTGAGCCTCTCGATGTGGAAGCGATGAACGAAGCGGCCGGTCATCTCGTCGGCGCGCATGATTTCTCTTCTTTTGGCCGTCTCCCTCACTCGGATGCCCCGGCGGAGCGGGTTCTCTACGAGCTGCGGGTGCGCCGAGACGGCGATCTGATCCGGGTCCGGGCTCGCGCAAATGCCTTCCTTCAACAGATGGTGCGATCACTCGTGGGGACGCTGATACAGGTCGGCGAGGGCCGTCGGTCTCCGGAGGAGATGCCGCAGGTCCTGGAAGCACGGGATCGCTCTGCAGCGGGTCCGGTAGTCGTCCCGCAAGGACTCTGTCTCGTCTCGGTCGAGTACCCGGATGGGTGGAGCGGAACGGCGTTCTGGCCCCCTGCTAGAGAGACGGGAGCGTGAGTTGTTTGACCCTCCCTAAATGGGCCGTTATCCTGCCCTTTCTCCTCCGGAAGGCCCATCCGGTGGGCCACGTTAAGGAAGACGGATGAAGACCCACTCAACGAAGCCAAGTGAGATAACGCGCGACTGGTGGCTGGTCGATGCCGATGGCGTCGTCCTTGGTCGCCTCGCGTCCGAAGTGGCTAAACGGTTGCGTGGCAAGCACAAGGCGATCTACTCCCCCCACCTCGACACCGGGGACCACGTGGTCATCGTCAATGCGGCCAAGGTCGTGCTGACGGGCAACAAGCTTCTCCAGAAGCAGGCTTATCGCCACTCGGGTTATCCCGGCGGCCTGAAATCAGTTCCTTACTCCAAGCTGATGGCCGAGCGCCCCGAGATGGCGATCGAGAAAGCCGTCAAAGGGATGCTGCCGAGCAACAAGCTGGGCCGGGCGATGATCAAGAAGCTCAAGGTCTACGCCGGCGAAGAGCACGCTCACGCAGCACAGAATCCAAAGCCTTGGGACCTAAAGGCAGTTGCCGCTCCACACAACATCGAGCAGGCGCACACGATCCAGGAGGTAACCGGTGGCTAATCTTCTCGCCCGCGCGACGGGCCGTCGTAAAGAGGCCGTTTGCCGCGCTCGTTTGATGGAAGGCACCGGTCGTTGGGAGATCAACGGTCGTCCGCTCGAGGACTACTTCCCCAGCGCAACGCACCGCATGATCATCAACGAGCCGCTGAAGCTGACCGAGACGCAGGGCCGGTACGACATCCTCGCCAAGATCGAAGGCGGCGGCATCAGTGGACAGGCCGGCGCACTGCGCCGGGCGATCTCCGTAGCGCTCGTCGACCTGGACCCCGACCTCCGTCCCGCTCTCAAGAAAGCCGGTTTCCTCACCCGCGATGCTCGCGAGAAGGAACGCCGCAAGTATGGCCTCAAGAAGGCCCGCAAAGCGCCGCAGTACTCCAAGCGGTAGCAGACTCGGAGCCATCCGCTCCGGTTGCTCAGACAGTCCTCGGACGCGTGGAAGTTGTGCGTCCTGCGGAACTCGCCCCGAAGGAATGGCTCCTCGCTGCTACTCAGAAGTGCGAAAATCGCTGGATCGCTTGGCGGGGGCCGAACTTGGGGGCCGCGATACCGGCAGCTTCTATCAGTCTGACGACTCTCGCTCTCTTGTTTACGTAGGGCTCCAATAGCTGCAGCATCCGTTCGTCCGTTCCGCGTGCTTCGCCGGCCAGGGCCCAGGAGACCGTGTGTGGCAGGTGGAAGTCGTTGACGCTCACCGCGTCACCATCTCCCCACGCGATCCGAGCGATCTCCGCAGAGGTCCATCGCCCGATACCAGGGATCGCTTCCAAGCGCTTGCGCGCCTCCTCGCCGGACATTCCGACTGTTTCCTCCAACCGACGCGATCTCGAGCACGCGAACCTGATGATCCCGGCCCTCCGTTGTTCCACGCCGTAGGGATGGAACTCGTAATAGGGGAGTCCCGCAAGATCCTGTGGGTCGGGAGGCAGCCAGAGTTTCGCCGGGCCGGGCGCCCGCTCGCCGAGGCGTAGCACCAGCCGCCGGTAGGCGTCCCGTGCAGTCCGAGCGACCACCTTCTGCTCGAGCACGGTCGGCACGAGGATGTCGATCACGGTCGGCCAACTCGGGAACCGGATGCCCGGCATGCGACGTTGAAGGTCGGCAACGATGGGATGGTGCGGAACGACCTCCCAGTCGTGATCGGCGGCGCCGGTTAGCCGCGGTGCCGCCTCCAAAACCCATCCGGCCCCCGGTCCCCATGCCGACACAGTGATGCCCCCCGGAGCGGGTGTCATGCGAGTCGTGGCTGACCCATCGGGAGTTCTGAGCGCACGCCAGAAGACCGGCCCTTCAAATCTAGTTGTGGGATCGAAGCGGCCCCGGCGCAAGGGGGACAGTGTGTGACGCAGGTGCAGGGGCCCATCGACCGGAACGATCCGATGCATCAGTCGAGATCCTT
>DASQLQ010000073.1:0-8893 GCA_035629935.1 Actinomycetota bacterium | reverse complement strand
GTACTGACGCACGACTCGTCCGCGACCCAGCTCCGGGATGACTCGCTCCATCCGCTCGAGGATCAGATCTCGAGCCCCGTCGGTGATGTTCTCGTCGAAGCCGGCCTGTTCCTCGTTGCCACCGAGCCACACCTGTTCGTTGGGGGCCTGGTATGCGGCGGCGTCCCGCCACGCGATATCGGTCGATATCCCTCCACCATCGGGTTCGACCAGAACCATCTCGCCTTTCAGAGGCGACACCGGCAACTTGACCCCCAGCCACCGGGAGGGTTCTTCGCACCACGGTCCCGTCGCGATCACCACCCCATCACACGGCAACTTGTCGGATCCACAGACGACGACCGAAACGCGGTCACCGTCGGTCTCGAGGCCGGTCACTTCTGCTTCGATCAGCCGGACCCCGAGTTTCTGAGCGGCACGAGCCACCGCTTCCGTGTATCCCTTGGAGCCAACGTGTGCATCTCCCCCCGCAAGCAGTCCCGCGATGACGGATTTCGCTATGCGCGGCTCCATCGAACGCATCTCGGTGTCCTCGAGCCACCGCGCATCGAAGTTGGGATACCTGTCGTAGTTCTTCTTCATCGCGCCGAGCGTCTCGAGATCGACGTCTTCGAACGCGAGATTGAGCCGCGTCTTCGGACGCGCTTCGAACGCAATCCCAGAGAGGGACCTGATCGACTCCCAGCAATCTAGATGGAGCTCGTACGCCTGCAACGCAAGCTCGTCGAGGGGGCCGGGGATCCCCGATCCGAACAGCGGATTCAATCCCCCCGGGTTGTTACCGGACGCGTGTCGCGCGATCCCGTCCCGCTCGACCAGAACGACCTCCGCACCGTCGCGCGCGGCGAAGTAGCTTGCGAAAGCGCCGGTTATCCCCCCACCGATGACAACGATTTTTTCTGCGGGAGTAGCCATGACGCGCCAGCGTACGATGTGCCGCTTCGGGAAAGGCTCCTGCTATGGGTCAGTCACTGATCGATCACCTCGAAGCATCGGCACGGCGCGGTGCCTCACTGACCATGCTGGGTAAGAAGGGCGATGAGACCCGCACTCATTCGGAGCTGGTCGAAGAGGCAAAGGTGTTCGGGGCAGCACTGCAAGCAAGAGGGATCGGACCCGGTTCGCGGGTAGGGATCGTCGCAGTGTCGTCCTTCGATTTCGTTCTGGCCCTGCTGTCGACCTTCGCGGCCGAGGCCTGCGCCGTCCTGCTCCCTCAACCGCCGTTGCTAGCCGGAGCTGCGTACAAGGATCAGGTGACAGCGCTGGCACGTAATACTCGGGTCGCGGCGACCCTTGGGCCTGCTACGGCTGCCGCTGTCGATGTGCCGCACATAAACCTGGAGGAACTTGCTTCCGGTGGAACGCTCGACGCGGCCGATCTGGACGGCGAGGGGATGATCCAGTTCACCTCCGGCACCACCGGCGATCCCCGAGCGGTTCTTCTGTCGAGACACCGGATCGCGGCCCGGGTGGTTGCCGACAGCGCCCGTCCCGACTACGACACCGAGAGCGACGTCCTATTGAGCTGGCGGGATCTGAGCACGTCCGCGGGGATCTTCCCCGGCCTACTCACTCCTCTGGGTATGGGGGTGCCTTCGGTCGTTATGAGCACCGCCGTGTTCCGCGCGGCCCCCGAACGGTGGCTGATCGAGATCTCCCGCCGGCGCGTGACGGTGAGTGGAGGACCCAACTTCGCGTACGTCGCCGCCACGCGTTCCCTTACCTCGACCTCGGAAACTTTAGACCTGTCCTGTTGGAGGCTCGCGGAGTGTGCCGGCGAAAGGATCGACGCGGCATCGATCGAAGGTTTCGTAGAAGCTGCGGCCCCACATGGATTCGACCCTGCCAGCATCGTGTGCATCTATGGGATGACCGAGGCCGGCATCGTCAGTATCTCGCCGCGCGCCGGACTTAGAACCCAAGAGGTTTCGGAGCAGGCCCTCATCGAGGATCGGGTCGAGCCGGCCTCCGACGAGGACGATGCTGCTCGGGTGGTGTCGCTTGGGCACGTACGTGACGGAGTGTCCGTTCGGATCGTCGATGCGTCGGGCGAGGGCCTCGAACAACCGGCTGTCGGGGAGGTGGCGGTTCGGACCCCGTGGCTAACCCTCGGCTATCTGAAAGGCACCGACACTCACCTGCCGACAACCGACGAACATCTCCTGACCGGAGACCGCGGATACATCTCGAACGACGAGCTATTCCTGACGGGTCGATCCAAGAACGTGATCATCATCCGCGGACGCAACTACAACGGGGAAGACCTGGAACGCGCCTTGCACGATCTGCCCGGCTTGGTCTCCAGCGGGATCGCCGTGGTCGGCCGCTCCACTGAGGAGACGGAAGAACTTGTCGTATTCGCCGAGACTCACGCGGACGGCGCCGAACGCGACGAGCTCCCCACACGGATCAACGAAAGGCTGTGGCGCTCATTCAATCTCTCCGCCAAAGAGGTCGTCCTGATGGATCCAGATACCTTGCCTCGTAACAGCACCGGGAAGCTCCGCCGAGAGGAGCTGAAGGCTTCCCTCCGTTGAAGCCCCCGGTCCACCCCTTTAGCGGCTTAGGCCCCCCGTGGCGGGGGGCAGGAAGCCCTCCCAGGGGGGAGAATCTTCTATCTATGCGGGTTTTCCGGATACTCCTTGTCGCGGTCTTGATGGGATCGTTGGCGATCCCGGCATCGGCGCTTGCCGCTTCGGCCCCCGACAAGGGTGTCGCCTGGGAACCCCGGCCGGTTTCTCTGGCGCTCTACGGCACCAAGGCTCCGGACGAGGATCCCGACACGCAGCGGCACTACGTCGAGGGACACGACGGCGTGGACCTTTACGTCGAAACGTGGCTGCCGGCGGCGAGGGCTGGGAAGACTCCGCCGAGAAAGGTTCCGACGATCCTGATCATGACTCCGTACGTATCCCAGGGTGTCGAGGAGTACCCGGCCGGTTCGTTGCCGAGCTTCATCGAGTACTTCAACTCGCTTGGCTATGCAGTTGCCCAACATCACGTGCGTGGAACCGGCGAGTCCGGCGGGTGCCTCGAACAGACGGCGTCGAACCAGTGGGATGACGGTGCACGAGTCGTCGAGTACCTCGGCAAGGAAGCGCCCTGGTCGAATGGACGCGTCGGGATGTACGGCATCTCCTACGACGCCGAGACACAGATCTCGACCGCCGCTTACGGAGACCCCAAGCGAACGAAGTACCTAAAGGCGATCGTTCCGGCTGCCTCCGTCGGCTCGCAGTACGACTGGAACTACATGGATGGCGTTGCGTGGGCGGGCCAGCCGCTGCTCGGCAACAGCTCGTACCTCGCGAGCGTCAGCATCGTCCCCGGTCAAGAACCCGCCCCGCAGCATTACCCCGAGAAGCTCACCTGTCAGGGAGAGGTCATGACCGAGTCGGGCAACCAGTCGGGCGACTTCACGAAGTACTGGCAGGATCGCGAGTACCGACCCGGTGCGCCCAAGGTAAGGGCCGCCACATTGATGGTCCATGGGTTGCGTGACTTCAACGTTCAAGACATCACTCTGGCGGGGTTCTTCGATCGTTTGCCGAAGAGCACTCCTCACAAGGGACTGTTTGGGGTGTGGAACCACGCGTTCCCGGGAGCCCACGGCGCCGTCGAGCCCGGGTGGAACAGGGCCGACTGGTACACGATGGTCACCGCTTGGTTCGATCGTTACCTAAAGGGCAAGGACACCGGCGTCGAGAAGTGGCCGGACGTGCAGGTGCAGTCCAGCGAAGGTCAGTGGTTCGCCGTCGACGAGTATCCGAGAACGGGTGGGCCGCTCGGCCAACTCGGTCTCGGCCCAGGTGGCGAGCTCGGCGCAGCACGGCCGGAAGGTTCAACCGCATACATGGAACAAGTTCAACCCGGCTTCCCGCTTCCCACTGAGGAAGCCATCTTCGAGACCAAGCCCGTGTCGGGCCCGTTGCATCTAACCGGCCAACCGATGCTGGACCTGTGGCTGACCAGCAGCCAACCGGACGGGCACGTCGCGGCGAAGCTCGAGGTCATCGGCAAAGACGGCCAGCCGTTGCGGCACGATGGCTCCTACAGCGAGTACCAGGCCACGTACGGGGCGCGCTCGTTGCAGCACGTCGAGCCCATGCGCCGCGGCTGGTTCGCGCAGGAGACCGGCAAGCCGTTCCCAACCGACAAGCCCGTTCGCGTCACGGTTCGCTTGCTTCCGACCGACCTCGTCGTTCCGAAGAAAGGGACTCTGCGACTCACGATCTCGGGTTCGGTCAGTTACTCGAAAGGTGACTCGCTTCCGTCGGGGGCCGGGTCCCTGATCACCCTGCTCCACGACTGCAAACACTCGAGCACCCTGCGTTTCCGTATGCCGGCGAAGTCCGCAAAGCTGCTGAACATCCGGGAGACGGACGAGGTCGATCAGGTGCTTACGTCGCGTCGCGCCCGGATGGGTGTGCAGGATGGCGGAGGGATCGCCAAGAAAGCGGTCTGCGACTCCAGGCCGAAAAGGCTTCCATTCCTCTAGCTTCGTCTAAGAACCCGGCCACCTTGTCGCAGCTGCTCCCCTCGGGGGCCGCGGGGGTCTCGCCGGGTTCAACCTTCCTGATCGGCTCGCCGGCCAGCCAGCGCGCATAGATGTCCACGATCACCCAGTCGAGCCGAAGGTCGTTGTGGTACGCCCCTGGGAACGAGCAGTTGGTTGCGCCGTCGAGTCGAGGGCTCTCCCGGTCGGGGCCGACGAAGGCGGGGTCGGAGGAACCCGAACCGTCGTAGATCGTGAGATACCGAGCGCTCCCGGGCGTCTCATCACCTTCGTTCAACTCGGCCAGCCAAGGATTCGTGTAGATGCCCGGCGCGTCGGGTGCGATCTCGTCGCAACTCATGAGCGCAGTGCCTGGATCGGTAGCCAGGAACGCTTCGTTGCCTCGGCAGAACGATGTCCCCCGGTTCGCTCCCGCGATGGCCACGAATGCGTCCAGTCGCCGAAGCAGGTTCGGGTTGTCCTTCATCACCTTGCGAGCAAGCGTCACTCCCAGCGAGTGGCCCACGATCTGGAACTTCCGCGCTCCCGTATACGCCAGGACGCGGCGGATGAAGCTTTCGGCGTCGGACAGGTTGATCATGTTGCCCGTGACCCGGGTAGTGCTGCCGTGCTCTCCGCGTTCGGCAACCGCCTTCGGGTTGTCCGTGAACAGAGCGTTGCCGTTGTTGCCACCAACTCCGTTGTAGCCGAGACCCCACATGCGGCACATCGTCACACCGAAGCGCGCGAACACCGGCAGAGCCGGGTACCAGTCGCCGGCATCGACGTTGTTGCCGTGGATGAAGACGATCGGCGGACCTCCGGGTTTGCGGCAATCGCCCGCCCGGATCGGCTGCGTCCCGGGAACGGCGCGGAACCTGGCGCCTCCGAAGCCGGCAACCCGCCACGGCTTGCCGCCACAACCGCCCTCGTCGGTCGACTTAGTGAAAGCTGCCGAGCGGCTCTCCGAATCGACGGGAGTTCGGAAACCCGGCGCAAAGTGATACTGCTGTTTGGTCGGAGCGATCGGACAGGCGTGCGACTGATGTTGGTCGTGATACGCCAGGGCACTCGACGACGCGAGCAGAACACTCAACCCAAGACCGATCGCACCCAAGGCCCGTACCTGCTTGATGGTTACGCCTCCGCCCCCACCGATGCCACCTCGGCCAGGAACCCATCGATCGCTATCCGGGTCCGCTCGGGTTGATCGGTGAAGAAGATGTGACTTGCATCAGGCAACGTCACGAATCTCGCGTTCGGGATGCGCCGGGCGATGTCTTCGCCATTCGCGTGCGGAACCAGACGATCGGATTGCCCGTGGATCACCAACGTCGGTGCAACGATCTCGTGCAGTCGATCGTAGGTCTGGTGCGAAGCGATCGCTTGTAGCTGACCCATATAGCCCTTCTCGGTGGGATAGTTCTGAAGTCGCAGCGCGAGGTCCTCGTCGATCGCCTCGACCGAAGTGTTGGCGTCGTAGATGAACGGGATCATGACTCGCACACCCTCTTCCGCCGACATGGAACCGCGGGCGGTAAGCGCCGCCAGCACTTCGGGTTCAGCCGTCACGGCATCCGGTCCTCCGCACGCTGTGCAACCGAGGATGAGGGATCTGACGCGATCCGGATCGGCGATCGTCAGAGCCTGGGCGATGTATCCGCCCATCGACACACCCAGCACGTGAGCGCTCTCAACACCTGCCGCATCGAGCACGGCCACCGCATCGTCGGCCATGTCCGGGATCGAGTAACCCGGTTCGGGCACATCGCTCTGCCCTACTCCACGGTTGTCGAACATGATCACGCGGAACTTGTCCGTCAATAGTGGCTTAACGCGATGCCACATCTCGAGCGAATAACCGAGCCCCATGATCAAGAGCAACGGCTCGCCGCTGCCTTCTTCCTCCCACCGGATCCTCACTCCATCGTTGTCGACGTACGGCATCTAGACCCCCTCGAGTGAATAGTTGATGAAGAACTCGTAGGCGGACCTTGTTACGTCCGGCCCCAACGGGTCGACGAAGGATCCGTCTGGATCCCCTCCCCCGTAAGCGTGACCGAGTCCGTGGATCGACCACATCTGTAGGAGGGTCTCGCCGTCCGCGCCTGCGAAGCTCTCGATCGTGTGCGGATACTGCTCCTGGAAGCCGGTCACCCCGTTGGCGCAGGGGAACGAGCTCGGTGGCGGGATGCACGCGTCTCCCCCGCCGGGAGACACTGATTGATCGAAGGCTCTGTTCTCGGTCGTCGGTTGATCCGACACCGATCCGTTGTCGTGGCCGTCGTCGGCCAGGTCGTCGGTATTGAGCCACTGTGTCAGGGCTGTCCGGCCGAGCGGATAGTTGACGAGCACATCTGCGGTGCCCTGGAAGACAACCATCGGCATGGCCCGCGCGTGGTCGCCCATCGTCTCATAGGCAGCCTGCCCGGTCACGTCGCCCGCGTAGGCGGGGGCCGCATAGATGCCCGTCGCGGCGTAAAGGTCCGGGTAACTCGCCGCCATGATCGACGACATCGCTCCACCTGCCGAGACGCCGAACATGTACGTCCGGCCTACGTCGAGCCCGTAGGTCTGCTGCACCGACCTCGTTATGCCGGCGATGATCGACGGCTCGCCCGCGTCCCGGTGCCAGTGGTCCGGAAGGAACCATTGCCAGCAACGGCTGCCGTTAGCGGCAGGGTCTTGCTCCGGATACACGACGACGAAGCCTTCCTCTTCTGCCAGGGCGTTGTAACGCGTCCCCAGCGCGGCGTCGTCCGCCGTCTGGTTGCAACCGTGGAGGTAGACGACTAGAGGGGCGTTCTTCTTCAGCTTGGCCGGAATGTAGAGCAGGTAATCGCGCGTGCCGGCGGGGTTCGTATAACTGTGGCGCTCGAAGACGCTTTCTTTCGGCTTGGCTGCCGCCGGCGCCGCCAGGGTGGCGAGCAGGATGACTGCCAAGAACGCTCTAATGATCCTGCTCATGCCGGCGCGACCTCGCTAAGGACGTCACGGATGACGCCCGCCGTCTGCTTAGCTCCGCGCTCCGACGTCGTCACCGTGTAATGGTTCACGTCATCGATCGTCACGTTTCTGAAGTTGGCGATCCGTTCCCCTAGGTCGTCGGCGATCTCGTCGGAGTAGAGACCGGGTGTCTCGTTCAGGATGCCGCGCGGGGCCCGGATGAACGTTATGGGGGCCTGGGTCTTCTCGACCGCGACCTTCAGGTCCTCGCTCTCGAGCGTGTCCCGCCCGTCGCCGAACACCGCGTCGACGTTCGTCTTCGAGTGGAGGTTCGGCTCTTCACCCATGAGGTCGTAGGCGAGGTAGGCCTCGAACACCTCATTCCAGCCGCCCTCCTCTTGGACCGACGGGTGCACGCGCCAGAAGTCGTAGTACTTGTCGAGCGATTCGAACTTCATCTCGAGGCGCTGCACCGCCGGACCGAGCATCGCCGTTAGGAGCTGCTCGGGGTCGACTACGTCCGGCGGAGGCATGGGAAGAGGCACACCGCCGTCGATGAAGATGACCCGCGATACCCGCTCGGGGTAGTGCATCGCCATGATCGCGGTCACGAAGCCCCCCATCGAATGACCAACCACGACCGCCTGGTCGACACCGAGATGGTCGAGGATCGCGACACAGTCGTCCGCATGAGCCCGCATCCCGTATGGGCCGGGCAGCTCGCGGCTGCCACCGCGTCCGCGCAGGTCCGGGGCGACGAGTTGAGCGTTATCGCTCAGCTCGCGAGCGACCCAAGGCCACGTCATATGGGACGCCGTGATGCCGTGAAGTCCGAGGATCACGGGTCCGTCGTTTCCCCAGCGCGCAACGCGTAGGTTGCCGCCGTTGACGGGCACGTCGAATCGTTCGGGGTTCAACCAGTCGGTCACAGTTTCTCCTTTCGTCGACGGCCGAGCCCGTCGACGTTCGACGGACCGCCCGCAAAACAACTTCGGCTAGGCCAGTTCCATCCCTGCCAGATCGGCCCGGATCCTCTTCTTGTCGATCTTGCCGACGCTCGTCTTCGGGATCTCGTCCACGACGACTAACTCGTCGGGAAGCCACCACTTCGCGAAGTTGTCGGCTAGGAACTCATTGATCGCTTCCAGGGTTGGGGTGCTGCCGTCCGCCGGAACGACCACGGCGACCGGTCGCTCGTCCCACTTCTTGGAGGGAAGGCCGACAACTGCGGCATCGCGGACCTGCGGGTGAGCCAAGAGAGCTCCCTCGAGATCGACCGACGAGATCCACTCGCCGCCGGACTTCACGAGATCCTTCGCGCGGTCGACGATCTTGAAGTAGCCGTCGGGCTCCATCACGGCCATGTCCCCGGTCCGGAGCCAACCGTCGTGGAACTTCTCGTCCGACGACTCGTCGTTGTAGTAGGCGGAAGCGATGAACGGCCCCCGAACC
>DASQLQ010000072.1:0-7549 GCA_035629935.1 Actinomycetota bacterium | reverse complement strand
CCCTCCCTGTCCTTCAACCACACTCCGATCCCGGAGAAACTTCCCGTGGTCAATTCCTGAAACGTCTTGAAACCCTTGGGTGAGTAGAACAACGCGTAGGGATCCTCGGACTTCTTGAGGGCATCGATCATTCCTTTGACCGCGCCTCGTGCAAGAGCCTCCTCGCTGGGAGCATCCACGGCGGAATTGATGATCTTGTCGTAGGCCTCGTCGATCAATCGGGGGCCCGACGGAGGCGATCCGGCCTCGGCGGCCCCCCCGAGGGTCCTCTGACTCAGAGCCATCCCGAATGAAAAAGAGGCCGAGGCAAGGGCCAGGGCCCCGAGCACGACGACGGCCACCTTCTGCCAGCGATCCATGCCCTACAGGCTAATCGGGGCGCACTCGCTATTCGGCCGGGAGCTACTGGAGGTAGGGCATCGGATCTACGGGGTTTCCGTTGACCCGCACCTCGAAATGGAGGTGGGTCCCGGTGCAGTAACCGGTGCAGCCAGCCGCCGCTATGGGCGATCCGCGACCCACGCTCTCGCCCCCGCCCACGAAGTACGAGGACAGGTGGGCGTAGACCGTGGCTAGGCCTCCGCCATGATCGACCACCACCACGTTGCCGTAACCACTCATGACCCCGGCGTAGGAAACGACTCCTCCATCAGCGGCGACAACCTGGGCTCCATAGGGGGCCGCGATATCGATTCCGGTGTGTAGTCGTGTGTCTCCGTAGATCGGGTGTGTCCTGTAGCCATACCCGGACGTGACCGATCCGGCCGTCGGCCACAGGAGTTGGCCACCCCCCTGGACCGTCGAAGTGGCCGTTCCACTGAGAAGTGCTCGGATCCGAGCCGAGTCGGCGTCCAGCTGCTCCACCAAGCCTTGGTAGCGACGCTTCGTCGACTCGACCTCCGCCAGCAAGCCTCTCTTGGACGCCAGAACTTCTCTGCGTTGGGCCAAGACCTGAGCTCGCTCGTGACGCACCTTGGAGATGGCCGCTTTGTCGTGCTCGAGGCTCAATTTGGCGGCCGCGATGCGCTCCTCTTTATCTTCGACCTCATCGCGCCGGTTCTCGGTCTCGTCGCGCAGCATCGTGATCTCTTCAACGAGTTGCGAATCGGTATCGAGCGCCGACTCGTAATAGGCGTAACGATCGATCAGATCGTTGAAGCTCTCCGACGACAGCATGCTATCGACGTATGCCGCCGGTCCTGCGATGTACGCGGCCACGGCTCGATCGGTAAATGCATCCATGCGGGAGTCGAGTCTCGCCAAGATCTCCTGCAATTCCTTCGTGAGGATCGCCAGATGCTTCTGTGCGTTCTCAAGGTCCTCGCGCACCTCAGCGAGACGCTTCGTTAACTTGCCGAGGCGTTTGTCCAGCGCGTCGACCTGAGCCTGAGCCAGCTCGACCTTCGCGTCCGCGGTCTGGATGCGGGTCGACAACTGCCCGGAGCGCGACTCCAATCGGTCGATCCTCGCTTCGAGAACCGCCCGGCGCTGCGCGTTCTCCGCCAGTTCCTCTTGCGGATCGGCGGCGGCGGGCAACGCGATCATCGTCAGGAGCAGCAGGAGCGAGAGCCCAAGCGCGCACCTACCGGGGAAGGTTTTGCGGCGTAGATTAGTCACAGAAGCTAATCCTAGTTAACAGGACCAACACAAACAACAGAGCGTCTAGCGGCCCAAGCCCCAGGCCGCCTATTTACCAGCTTCCTCCAGGCAGCCCCCGTCGAAGTGGATTTGCGGCTTAGACCTCGAGGAACCGGCGAAGGGCCATCGAGGAACCGATCACACCCACGAGACAACCGACACCCACGAGTAGCAGAAGGACCCCTCCGAGCTCGCCGCCGGAGAACTCGAACACCGGGCCGAGGAAGATGAAGCTTTCCGCGATGCGATCGAACAACAACGAGTTCAGTGCAATGACGACCGCGCCCGATACGAGGGCGCCCACGAGCGCCGCGAAAATCCCTTCCATGATGAAGGGGATCCGAATGAACCAGTTCGTGGCGCCTACAAGTTTCATGATCCCGATCTCGTCGCGCCGGGCATAGATCGCCAATCGGATCGTGTTGGCGATCAGAGCGGCGGCGGCGATCATCAGGACGATCGACATCACCAAGGCGATCGTGCGCAACAAGGCATTCACCCGCAGCAACCGCTTGATCACCTCGCCACCGAAGCGCACATCGCTGACGCCGGGTGCGCCTTCGATCCTGGCTGCGACTTCTTCAGCATCATCTGGATCGAGCAACTTGATGCGCAATGACGCTGGGAGAGCATCCCGCGGGAGGGTCTCCCAAATCTCGGGTTGGTCCTCGTAGGTCTCCTTGAATTCGTTGAACGCGTCATCCTTCGAGATGTAGATCACGTCCTCGACCTCGGGCATCTGAGTCACCTCTTCGGTCAACCGATCGATCTCGCCCTGCGTTGCGTTGTCACGGAGGTAGGCCGAGATCTCGACCTTCGATTCGATCGTGCTTGTGACGTTGCGAACCACGATCCCGAGGATCTGAACGCCGCCCAACAGCAACAGTGAAATCGCAACCGTCGAGATGGCTGCGATCGTCATCAACAGATTGCGGCGGAGATTGGTAACGGTCTCCGATACGAAATAACCAACCCTCATCTAGGCATCTAGCTCCCGACCCCGTAGATACCGCGGGACTGGTCGCGCACGATCTTTCCGCCCTCGAGCTCAACAACCCTTCGGCGCATCGAGTCCACGATCGCGTGGTCGTGGGTAGCCATGACCACGGTCGTGCCCGTTCGATTGATCCGGTCGAGGAGGCGCATGATCCCCACGGAGGTGGCCGGGTCCAGGTTCCCCGTCGGCTCGTCGGCAAGAAGGATCAGGGGCCTGTTCACGAAGGCCCGGGCGATCGAGACCCGTTGCTGCTCACCGCCGGAGAGCTCTTCCGGGAACCGGTCGAGCTTCTCCCCCAGGCCCACTAGGTCGAGGATCTGGGGGACCTGCCTGGCCACGACCGAGCGAGGACGCCCGATGACCTCGAGGCCGAATGCAACGTTTTCGAAGACGGTCTTGTTGGGAAGCAGCTTGAAGTCCTGGAAGACGGATCCGATGTTCCGCCGCAGATAGGGAACGCGCCATCGAGGCAGGGTTGCGAGCTTCTTCCCGGCGACGTAGATCTCGCCACCTGTTGGTTCCTCTTCCTTCGTCAGCAATTTCAACATCGTCGATTTGCCCGACCCCGATGGGCCGACGAGGAAGACGAACTCACCCTTCTCGACATCGAGAGTGATTCCGTCCACGGCGCGCACGGCGCCCTTGTAGTCCTTGATGACTTCGATCGTCTTGATCATGTGGAACTCAGGCTAAGCCACTTGATGCGGGACACGAAACTTGAAGCGGGTCAACTGGTCGCTGCGGCCATCCGGTCGTAAAAACGTCTCGGATGCTCGACATCGTGGATGGCTTCGTATTCAGACCAACTAGCGTCGTAGTAGGCGATACCGCGATCGTGGATCTCGGTGAGAGTTGCCTCCGGGATACCCGCCACCTTCAAACGCTTCGTCAACGAAGTTAGAGAGAACTCTCTGATCTCGTACGGGTTCACTCGCAGGTTCTCTGGAACCTCTTCGGGCGTGATCGCGAACTTGCGGTCGGGAGCTGCAACGGTGCGCACAGCAGGCTCGAGCAACCGGAACACGACGTTGGTAACGCGATCCAACAGATCGCGATCTCTAACGCCGGCCTCCATGATCGCCCGCACGCCGAAGTTCACGTGGCGTGATTCGTCGCGCGCTATAGCCGTGAACCCGGAGTAAAAGCCCGGAAGGATGCCCAGTGTGCGAAGGGTACCGAGAAGGAACTTCTGTCCCGTCAGGGCCAACATGCCCTCGACGATCAGGTGATAGATCGCGATCGCCTCGACCCACTTCCCGTAGTCGTGCGGATCCATGCGCACAGCTTCGGTCGCCTCGACGAGTTGATTGTCGAAGATCGTGCGGAAACCGCCGACCGTCTTGTCGCGCAGTTGATCGAGAGCAGCGCTGAGTCCACCAGAAATCCCGATCACCTGGTCGAAGAAACGGGAGAAGAAGACCGCGTGCCGTGCCTCGTCCACCAGTTGGGTGGAAAGGAAGATGCGGGCCGGCTCGTCGGGGGCCGCATGCACGAGTGGCGAAAGGGTGTCGGTGACGGCTTGCTCACCGATGAAGAAGAGGGTGAACGTCCGCTGTAGCTCCGTCTGGAATCCCTGGAAGACGCCCGTCATGCCGTTCCAGTGCTCGGCGTCCTCGGTGAAATCGAGATCCTGGGTGCTCCAGTTCTGGTTCTCCCACCGGTGATACAGATCCATCGGTGTGGCCCGGGACTGCAACACGTAATCCATCTGGACGTAGACATCGTCGATGTCTACGCCTCGTAGCTCTTTCAGGGTGGCCTTATCGACCCTGTCGACTGTCTCTTGGGTTTCGCTCATGCCCCTAATGATGGCACCAACGAGCCAGCCCCGTCAGCCGGCTGCCTGGGAGGCCTTTCGCCGCAGCTCGGCCTCGATGAACTCGTCGATCGAACCGTCCAGGACCGCCTGAACGTTCCCCTTCTCGAGCCCGGTGCGATGGTCTTTCACCATCTGGTACGGATGGAGAACGTAAGACCGTATCTGGGAGCCGAAACCGATCTCGCGCTTCTCTCCCGCCAGCGCCCTCATCTCCGCCTCCCTCTCCTCCACGGCTTTGGCCAGGAGCCTCGACTTGAGGATGCGCATGGCGACGGCGCGGTTCTGCATCTGCGATCGCTCGTTCTGACACGAGACCACGATCCCGGTCGGCAAGTGGGTGATCCTTACCGCCGAATCCGTCACGTTCACGTGTTGCCCCCCGGCCCCCGAAGAACGATACGTATCGATGCGCAGATCATCCGGCCCGATCTCGATCTCGACGTCATCCTCGACTTCCGGAGTCACGTCAACCGATGCGAACGAAGTGTGTCGCCTCTTCGCTTGGTCGAAAGGTGAGATACGAACTAGGCGATGCACGCCCCTCTCGGCGGCAAGCATCCCGTATGCGTGGCGTCCATCGATCGTGAGGGTCGCACTCTTGAGCCCCGCTTCCTCCCCCGGCGTCACCTCAATGAGCTCGGCCTTGTAACCACGGCCCTCGGCCCAGCGCTGATACAGACGCAAGAGCATCTCGGTCCAGTCCTGTGAGTCCGTGCCCCCCTCACCTGCATGAACCTCGAGGATCGCAGGAAGATGGTCGAACTCGCCGCCGAGAAGTGACATGACCTCGAGGGAGGCGAGCTCCTTTTCGATGGCGACGACTTCCGACATCGCTTCGGCTGCTGTTGCTTCGTCATCCTCCGAGGCGGCCAGCTCCGCCAGGACGCGCGCATCCGAGACCCGCTGAGACATACGGTCGTAGGCATCGACGTCTTCGTTGAGGCGCGATTGCTCGGCCATCACCTTCTGAGCAGCTTGGGAGTCGTCCCAGAAATCGGGGGCCGCAGATAGTTCGCGGAACTTTGCTACCTGAGCACGTTTGGTCTCGACGTCAAAGGTACTCCTTGACGTGTTCCAGGGTCCGTTCGATGTCGTTGAGACGTTCGGTTAGGTCTTCCATCCCGCAAGCCTAGGGGATTGTGGAGATCAGCTTTCGACGTTGTCGATCTCGGCTTTTATCGTCTTGACCGCCGTCACGATGCGTGCGATGCGACGTTTGCGCAAGGAATCGTCCTCGACATGCTCGAGCCATTTCGTGAAGGTGTCCCTTACATCGGGTTGCAGTCGTTCAAAGCTGTCGTCTACGGCCTCGTTCTGTAGGGCCTGGGCGAGGTCGATCGGTATCTCCGGCATGGATGGGCTCTCCGTGTTTCCCGATGGGCTTAAGGGTGATCTTTCCAATTCGACGGTACATGCTTGGCTTCCTTACTCGAGCCACGTCAATCCGGCAGATCGACTCGCGAAATCGTTCCATCCCCTTGATTCGCGACCCAGACGGCGTCGGAGGTCACAGAGACGCCCTGCGGATCGACGCCCACTGCAATCACCTCGCCGGTCCAGGACCCTGTCTCGGCATCGATCCGGATCAGGGCGTCGTCCTCCGGGCGGGTTACCCACACGTACCCCGCCCCCGTTGCGATGCCACCCGGCCTGCCGCCGATCAATATGGGCCGCCCGGGCTCCAGACTCTCTGGATCGATGCGCGTAACTGTGCGCGCGTTGAAGTCGCTTGTCCAAATCGATCCTTCCCCGGCCACGATCCCAGTCGGGCTATCCCCTACCGGAATTTCGTCGCGGTTGCCGGCCGAATCGATCCGCAAGACACTGTCGGCCACGACGTCCGCAACCCAAAGCTTGTCGAATCCATATGTGAGATCGGCCCAAAAAGCTTCACTGTCCCGTATAGCTTCGCCGGAGACCTCCCCACTGACAGCATCGATGGACCTCACAATCCCGTCGTCGAAGGCCGCAACCCACACTCGCTCCTCGTCCGCAGCAAGCGATTGTGGAGTGAGCCCCACCTCTATCTCGTCCACCAACTCCGCGTTCTCCACCCCGAGACGAACGATCGACCGATCCTCGATGGCTCCAACCCACACGAAGTCATCGGTGACGACCAACTCGCCCGGGACGAACGCAACTCGTTGTCTAGCTTCCACTTGCCCCGATACCGGGTCGAGCTTCATAACGAGCCTTCGGTCGAGATCGGTAACCCAGATCGCATCGGGTGTGGCCGCTACAGCATGCGGGATCCCACCCAATCGGAAGACGCGCGTGTCGCCGACCGGCGGATATGAGGCAGCCCTCGCGAAGAGGAAGTAAACGGCCGCCGCTGCCAGCGCTAAGGCAGACCCGATGATGAGCTGGGCTTTTGTCTGCGACGAGATAGTCATGGGGAATTTGAGGCTACGCGAAAAGGGGCCGGTTACCCGGCCCCTTTGTTAATGATTCGATCTGTCGATCAGGTGCGGCGTGCCTTCAGCATCAACCAGCCGGCCGCCACGAGCCCGAGCGCTACGAACAGGAAGGTTGCGGCGTCTCCGCCGGTGAACGGCAGAACGGCGCCCTCGACCTGCGCACCGCGGGGTGCAACTCCTGGAGCGATCGCTCCGGCCCGTACTGCCGCCGGGTTGCGGATCTGAAGACCTAGGACGCTGGCGTCGCCGCCGGGGCGCCCGGCCGTGCTCGGGCGGGTGATGACACCCGGAGCAGCAGCTTCGTCCTCATCATCCTCGTCACCTTCGTCGTCATCGTCGTCGCCAAAATCGTTGTCGTCGTTGTCGTCGTTGTCGTCGTTGTCGTCGTTGTCGTCACAGTCCTTGTGACCCTTGGGCATGGTCTTGTCCTTCGGGCACACCTCGTCGTCATCGTCTTTGACTTCGTCGTCGTCGTCGCAGTCCTTGTGACCCTTGGGCATGGTCTTGTCCTTGGGGCAGGTCTCGTCGACTTTGACGTCATCGTCTTTGTCTTTCTTTTTGCCACCGCAGTTGCCGTTGTTGTCGTCTTCGAAGTCGTCGTCGTTGCCACAACCGTTGTTGCCGTCCTGGTCGGCCTTGTCGTCGCCGCCGGAACCGTTGGGCTTGTCTTTTCCGCCG
>DASQLQ010000071.1:0-4326 GCA_035629935.1 Actinomycetota bacterium | reverse complement strand
AGTACAACCCAATCCCGGGTGAGAACTGTGGGCCCGAGAACTCGCTCACTCTCTGGGGAGACCAGACCGACAACGAGATCGAGATCCTGGCCGACTACGGGGCTGCCTATTCGATGATGGAGCTCCTCGTCGATCGATACGGACGGGACTCCATGACGTATCTGCACAACGACCCGGTCGACGGGCTCGACTCGTTGACGGGATTGCTGTCGCGCGAAGGATCCTCTGCCTCAGCCGCCGACGTGGTGCACGAATGGCTGTTGATGACGGTCGTCGACAAGATGGTCGAGGAAGGTGCCACCGTCAACGGCAGCACGAGTGATCTCGAGGTCGCGAGCCTCTCTTCCAGCATCGACTGGGACAACGATGATGACTACATGACGCCGGGCGCTCCGCCGAACGGTGGGGACTTCGTGCTGGCTCGCGATGCAAGCGGCCAGAGCCTCGGCGCAGACGAGATCGATGAGATCGCGTTCGATGGGTCCGACGTCCATCCCGCCAAGCCGGTCGAATGGACCGTCGACCAAACGGGTCATGACGGGGATCCGGCTCTCTACTCCGGCCAGGGTGACAACTTCGATCGCGCGATCATCGACGAGGTAAGCGTGCCCGCCTCGAATGCCACGCTTACCTTCGACACGAAGTACAACACGGAGCCCCTCTACGACTTCGCGATCGTCCAGGTGAGCACGGACGACGGTGAGACGTGGACCAGCTTGTCCAACGACAACACCTCCAGTGACAACGACACCGGTCCGCCGATCAGCGATCAACTGCCCGGACTGAACGGAAACTCCGGTGGCGGAGCCGAAGCGGAATGGACAACGGAGAGTTTCGACCTGAGTGCCTACGAGGGACAGAACGTCCTGTTGTCCTTCCGCTACATGTCTGACGGAGGCGTGTCCCTTCCGGGATGGTGGATCGACAACGTCCAGATCTCGGGTTCGACCGTCAGCGATGGCAACGATCTCGGTGATTGGGAGTCCAGAACTGAGGTGAACCCAGTCGAGGTCGAGGGCTTCACCGTGCAGTTGGTTGCCTGGACCGATGACGGCGAGCAGATCTATGTCGGGAAACTGCCTCTCGATAGCGCACATCAAGGCGCGCTGAGTGGCCAGGCGTTGGATGACGTCATCAGCTCGAGCGCCGAGAACCTGGGCATCATCGTGACTTACGACGAGTCCACGGAATCCGTGCCGGAGTACGCGCCGTACGTCCTGCAAGTGAATGGAGCCACCCAACCGGGCGGCTCGTAGAAACATTCTCTAGAAGGGCCCCCTTCGGGGGGCCCTTCTCTATTTCGGCGGCTGTTAACTCCCGAGGGAAAGGATGTGGCCCACTTCCGGGCTCACTTTGCCCTCCAGCGTTTCGAGATACACGGCCTCAACGGCCTCGGGGCCCTCGGAGTGAACGATCTTCATCCACGAGTCGGCGGAGGGAAAGAAAGCATTACGCGCCTCGCCGTAACGCTTCGCGAACTCTCCCGACCCCCATTCCTTGCGCCGCTTCTCGATCCAAGATGGCAGGAAGAAGAAAGTCGAGTCTCCTCCACCGAGTGAACCTCCCGCGTCGCGTTGATCCCAATGGGTCGCGCCGACCACGACGGTGTGGACCAGGTCGTCGCCCAGATGAGAGCCCAGTTCCGAAAGGAGTTCGGCATTGCCGGCCAGATCAACGAACACCGTCGGCGTTGCCGGAAGAGATCGCACGTCCGTGTAAGTGACCACCTTGTCGTAGTAGCCGAGCCGTTCGCAGAATCCAGCGTTCCCCGCAGAGGTTAGGGCGACGATGTCGCCCCGCTTCGCCTCCTTCCGGGCCAGTAGGAACGCGATCCCGAGCGCCGTCTTGCTGGACGCACTGGAGAACACGACCGAGCGACCGCCGAACAGATCGTTGTCCACCAAGAAGTCGGCGGCTCCGAACGATGTCATGAACAACGGCGACCAGAGAGCTTGCTCGTCCTCCCGTTGTGGGTCGTAGTTGACATCGCTCTCCACCCGGCTGTAACGCTGATACACACCGGGGAGGTTGGCTCTGTGCGGAGACACATCTTCGAAGCTCGAACTGTTGACCCGGCCCGCCTCGACCACCAGGTAGGTGGAGATCGGCAGGTATCCGAAAACGCGCTCCCCCTCGGCTATCTCGTCGTGCGCAGAACGAACACACGTGGCGAACCCCCACACCGGCACCCGCCCCCACCCGGGAGGGCCGGGGAAGAAATCCCAGTAACTCATCACTTCACCCAGAGTTGCGTAGGTGATGTTGTTGGCGCTGAAACCGAAGCGTTCGACCTTTAGGAGCACCTGACCGGGCTCGAGTTGGCGCTCCGGAGCCGCCTGGGAGGGGGCGAGCTTCGTACGCCTTAAGTCGTCCCTCTGAACGAGGAAATCGACCGCCGTTGCCGCCTCAGGTTCCACGTAGCTCATTCAATCAGCAACGCGAGTTCGTAGGACCGCCACATTGGGGTAGGGATACGCAGGATGGCAAGCGACGAAGGGCGGATGCCAGCAGATCTGCAGGCTGCGATCGACCGAACACCGGGGGCCGCGGCAGCTTTCGACCGTCTTCAACCGGAAGACCGCGACGAACTGATCGCCTATCTAGACTCGGCCAAGGACGCTCACCATCGCGAGGCGCGCATCGACATGCTGGTTAAAGCGTTACGGCGCTAGTGGTCACGGCTTTCAGCACCGGCCCAACCTAATCCGACCCAATCCACTCCAACATCACACGATTGAATTCCTCAGGAGCCTCGCGATGTGGGAAGTGGCCCGCTCCGGAAATGAGCTCGCGACGATAAGGACCATCGAAGAATGAACCTTCGTTCTCCGAGAGGGCGCGGGCCGGATCGTCCCCCCCGTAGATGACGAGCATTGGTGTCGTCATGTTCTGAGTGACCTGCGCATAGAAGTCTGGCTTGGAGGAGGGGATCCGGACGAGCCCACGGTAGTAACTGAGGGCCGCCTCGACGACTCCGGGCTCCGTAAAGGTCTTCTTCACCCGGGCCAGGTGCTCGGGATCCGGATCCACGGACGACCAATGGCTCCATAGGTAATCCACGAGAGCGAAGTCGTTCTCCCGTAAGGCGAACTCGGCGAACCCTTCGAGCTGGAACAGCCACACATGGAATGCGTAGTGAAGCTGCTCGGGCGACTTGAAGATGTCGACGGCAGTGCGTGGATGACCGACGCCGACCGAGATTGCCCGGATGACCGATCCCGGATGGACCGCAGAGACGTTCATCGACGCGAAGGCTCCCCAGTCGTGACCGACGACGAAGGCCGAGTCCTCGCCGAGCGCGTGGATCAGAGCCTCGACATCGTGAGTCACGTCCTCGAGGTCGAAACCCTCCGCAGGGACGTCGGTTGGTGCATAGCCACGGAGGTAGGGAGCGACGGCGCGATAACCGGCATCAGCCAGTGCGGAGAGCTGCCTCTCCCAGGTCCAGGCATTGTCGGGAAACCCATGCAGATGGAGAGCCAAAGGGCCGGTCCCTGCCTCGAGGAAGGCGAACTCGATCCCATTCGCCTCGACGGTTCCTTCACGTAGCTCGGGTGCCATGGGTCCTCCATTCGCCGATCGGATGATTGACTACCATACCGACTGACGGTCTGTCAAAATAGCCGTATGACGCTGCGAGCGGAGAAGGCCCTTGCAACCAAGGAGCACCTGATCGGCGTCGCTACCGACCTCTTCGCCGAGCGAGGCTACGAAGCGACATCCATCGAGGCGGTTCTTACCGAGGCCGGGGTCAGCCGGGGAGCGCTCTACCACCACTTCTCCAACAAGGAGGCTCTCCTCGAAGCGGTGTACGTGGCGGTTCAGGAACGCGTGGCGCATGAGGTGCTCACCGAGGCGATGACCGCGCCCACACCGCTGGATCGACTTCGCGTCGGCATCCGCGCGTGGTTGGAGCGGGTCAAGGATCCGGTCACCCGACAGATCACCTTGATCGACGCGCCATCGATCCTCGGGTGGCAGAAGTGGCGGGAGATCGACGAGGAACACTTCCTCGGCAGCGTGAAGAATGCGATCGCTCAAGCGGCGGGCGACGACGCAACCCCGGAGCGATTGGACATCTTGTCTCACATCATCATCGGAGCCTTGGGAGAGGTCGCGATGGTGATCGCCCGAGGAGACGACCCAGACGAGGCCATCGAGAACGGGGCCGGTGTCATGGACGATCTGCTGGCCCGCATGCTCGGCCCCTCCCCGACCTAGTCCTCGATCATCGTCTCTCAAACGTGCAGAAGCCCCACGCCATGCGAACGGATGTTCCTGTCGCTGACCTGGGGCTTCTCAGTTGCAGGGGCAGGATTTGAACCT